>JAUSDH010000105.1 GCA_030650655.1 Candidatus Brocadiaceae bacterium | reverse complement strand
TTTTACAATAATTTCGCATACATTGTTCCTCCTTAAACAATTTTTATTTGGGGATAAAAAACCAGGATTATTTAGGATAGGGTGTAAAAGATTTTCTTTCTTACCAAATCTTAGGTTTATCACCTTTACACTGTTAATTCTGGAACAACAATTCGGCATAATAATATATTTCAATAAGTATGTCAACTCAATTAGCTATCGTTTTATTTTCAAACCAAAGCCAACAAAAAACCTCCCGCAAGAACAAAACCTTGCGGGAGGCGAGGAGAAGGCTTTCGATAAATTCTATTGTATCAGTTCACCCCCTCCCACCAGGGGCGGGGAATACTCATTGTCCCCTTGTATTCCTCCCCCTTGATGGGGGAGGTTTAGGTGGGGGTGAACTGTTACATTCTATTAATGTTCTAAAGGATTATACGGTTTCCCGCCTTTTAAAGGGGCTTCCGGCTGCGCTGCCTTGCTTTTACTTCTTACATCGAAAATCGTCAAAGCACCCATAGGATATTTACCCGTAGAAACCATACCCCGGAGATTATGATCATGCATGATGGTTATACCAGCGCCTAAATTGCAGGATAGGCATTTCCGCTGGCTGGCAAAGTGTGGAATCCTGACCAGCACATCAATTCTCTCGCCACTTGCAATACAAATGGTGTCTTTATCATAAGTACTCTTTAACTTCCTTCCATCTAACGCAACGACTTCCATGTGGTATCCGTGCGGGTGGAGCGCAAATACATGGTCAGCGCCTATTGCCATAAGACGCAAGAGAACCGTCTCGTCTTCATAAGCAACGATCCTTGAACGTGGATCGTTTATCACAGAGCGAGGATGATAGAGATTGTCAGTAAATGTCCTACCATTAATAAGGTAATAATCTGCCTTCCAGTCCTGCAATCCATGCACAACACCCGATTCCTGCAACTGTTCGTTTGCTACAGAAGATAGCTCGCTTAGAAACAGCGTATAATCCCGGTCGTATTTGTATCCGTAAGCCGTCTTCGACCTGTCTTGATGAATAATAATGGGGAAATACATCCCGGCAAGGATATGATTAAAGCTATCCACATGGCAATGTCCCATAAATGAGCCTTCATACTGGGGTAGTAGTTCGTAGGTAAATGCTGTATGCTCCAAAACGGGGTCCACCGGCAGAGAAGGCACACCATCAACTGCGGGAGTTAAATCCAGACCATGGAAGTGAATCGTATGTGCCACGTGGTTAATTCCTGAATGTTCCGCCGCACAATGCATACCCGTATTGTGCAAAGTAACCCGTGCCTTTTCACCAACAAAAAGGTGAACTGGGTCACTTGGCACCTTAACAGGCTCTAATAATTGTTCTACCTGTTCTTTTGTAGTCACTTCTCCCACATTCTTGAAACTGCCCTTGGCGTGAGTATAACCGAAAACCCACACTAATTCGCCGTTGGTCATTTCTATATAGCCGTCTGTAGTATAAAGGTGAAACTCCCAAACACCATCCTTACCTCGGTCTCCTGGGATGTCGCCATTCGTTACATTAATTAAATCTTGTTCATCCTGACTAAGACTCCAGACCTCGGTTTGTTTCGCTTCTTCAGCAAAAACATTCGGCGAAATGGAATACATTGCAATACCCAACAACAAAGCGGTTGTCCTGCCAATTAGCTTCAACACGTTCATCGTTTTTTCCCTTTCTATAAAATTAAGGTTACATTAAAAAACTACCTATACCTTTTCATGACTTTTGATTTTTTGAGTAATCGCCATTCTCCTCCACAATTTCTCCAGTACCGACTTTAACTCTTCAATATTTACAGGTTTTGTCAAATGGTAGTCGTATCCCATATTTTTTTCAGCATCCACAGCTATTTTAACAGAACTGTTAGCCGTAACAATCACAATCGCTATAGGTTCTTTCCTTTTCCTTACTTCGTGAATCAAAGTTAACCCATGCATCCCCGGCATATTCAAATCTGTTATGACGACGTCGAAACTTTTTTTCGACAGGGAATTTAGCGCTTCATAACCGGATAAAACGCCAGCAACCTGATACCCATCACGTTTCAAGATGCTTGTCAACCCATCAAGCGCATCCTTATCATCATCTACCAGCAGCAATCTTGGCTTTGTCATAACAGAAGTCAATCAATGAATAACCCAAAAATTAATTATCGTAATTAGTTTTCGTTCAGACACTAATTAACAACTAGCATGCCAGTAACCAATTGACCGTGATTATATTTGTTGTAAGTATTGATTTGGAAAAATATTAAGGGTAATTATATTTTTGCTTGAAGGAATGAGACAGAAAAGATGGACCATGGAAAAAGACTGTTTAACGAAAAATTTGCGTGAATTGGGGTATGCTGGATAAAAGGCGAGAAAAAATTTCGCCTCTACTGCCACTCTTTTACTTTATATTCAATTTTCCTACTTGATATACCCAGTATGTTGGCAGCCTCTTTTTTGCTTCCGCGGGTCATCTGAAGTGTTTTTTGTATGATCTCTTTTTCGGCCTCTTTTAATGAAATTCCTACTGGAATTTTGATTACGGACATATCGCCCTTATCAGGAACAATATTTCCTGGCAGGTGCTCCAGCGAGACCGTATTTTTTTTACAGAGTACGATTGCCCGTTCGACGACATTTTCCAGTTCTCTCACATTTCCCGGCCAGTGATAAGCGCACAACGCCTCCATTGCCTCAGGGGCAAAGCCTTTTATTTCCTTTTTATACTTTTTTGTATATTTGATGACAAAAAAATTAGAAAGAATGGGAATATCGTCTCTCCTCTCCCTCAGGGGCGGCAAATGGATTGTAATAACATTTAAACGATAAAATAAATCTTCCCGAAACCTTCCTCCGGAAACTTCTTTTTCGAGATTCCGGTTGGTTGCCGTAATCAACCGCACATCAACCTTTAAAGTTTTTTCACCACCGACACGTTCAAACTCTCCCTTTTCAAGGACACGAAGCAGCTTGACCTGTACCTTTAAGCTCAGCTCACCCACCTCATCCAGAAAAAGTGTGCCTCCATCCGCCATCTCAAACCGACCTTTTCTGGACTGAACGGCGCCCGTAAAGGCGCCCTTCTCGTGGCCAAAAATCTCGCTTTCCAGTACACCTTCCGACAGCGCTGCGCAATGCAACGCAACAAAAGGCATACATGCCCTGTCGCTTTGATAATGAATGGCATTCGCCACGAGTTCTTTTCCAGACCCTGTCTCACCTAAAATCAGGATAGAAGCCGTACTGGGAGCAACGTCCGCAATCATATGAAATATCTGCTTCATCTGAGGAGTGCTTCCAACGAGTCCGGAAGATTTGTACTTATCCTTTAGCTTCTCCTTTAACATCCTGTTTTGAGCAATCAACTGCTGTCTTTCCCATATCTTTTCCAACACCAACTTTAATTCCTCTATATTTATCGGCTTGGTCAGATAGTCATCTGCTCCGCATTTTATAGCCTCCACCGCCGTTTTTACAGAACTGTAGGCAGTAATAACCACGATTGCCACAGACTCTTCCTTCTTCCGTATTTCGTGGACTAGCGACAATCCCCCCATCCCCGGCAGCTTCATATCCGTTACGATGATATCAAAGTTTTTCTTAGACAAAAGATTTAAAGCCTCGTAGCCTGACAATACGCCGGAAACAGAGTATCCATCATGTGTCAATATTTTTACCAATCCGTCAAGCGCATTTTTATCATCATCTACGAGTAACAATTTTGGTTTTGCCATAGAAGTTGTTTGAAAAGCCCCCTCACCTAACCTCTCCCACAAGGGGGCTGACCAAAAAGTCCATAAACCATACGACAGGTAGGGGCTGAAGATTTTCAGCCCCTACATAATGGTACATTTATAAGACTTTTTGGACAGCCCCCCTTGGAAAGGGACTAAGGGAGGGTGTTATATTTCATGTTCCTTTATAAAACAGTAGTATGTGAGAAATACGGTTTATATTGGTATTTTACAAAAAGCTAAATTGTTACCTTTAATCAAATGGTCTAATTTAATGTTCAGGAATTTCAATCTTTTGTGATTCCCCTCTAGAAAGAGGGGATAAAGGGGTGTGTAGGTTTGCCGCAACACACACCCCAGCCCCTCTTTCTAGAGGGGAGCTTAAAAATCGCTGCCAAAGGCAGCCTAATTCGTTGGAATCTCAATCACAAATTTACTACCTTTATGGGTTTGCTCTAACCTTATTGCGCCTCCGTGCGCCTGCACAATGTTTTGAGCAAAAGAAAGCCCTATCCCCGTACCCCCATCCTTAGTGGTATAAAACAAATCAAATATTTTATCTTTAATCTCATCGGGAATTCCAGGACCGGTATCCTGACAGGAAACGAGTATCTCATTCCCGTTCCTTTTCGCACTTACCCGCAGCTTTCCCCCATCCGGCATCGCCTCAACACCATTGATCATGATATTCAATATTGCCTGCTTTATCTTATCCCTGTCCACTTTAATCTTAGGCAATACAGAATGAACCTCTAACTTCACTTGAATACCGTTTAATTGTGCTTGGGGAATGAGTAAAGAAACTATTTCGTTGAGTATCTCACAAATGTCAACATAGCTTTCGTTGAGTTCTCCCGTTTTTGAGAAATGTAAACATTCCTCGACAAACCCGCTTAAACGAATAAGTTCCTTCTGAACGACAGAGACAGTGTTGAGCAATTCTTTTTTTGACTTCCCGCCTATCTTGGGTATTTCCCGTATTTCACGCTCCATGAGCGCCATTTGAATATGCATGGCATTTAAAGGATTCTTGATTTCGTGCGCCAACTCTGCAGTAAATGCCCCCAACGTAGACAGGGTTTTCGACCTGAGAACCTCGTCTGAAAATCTTTTTCTTTCACTAATATCCTCTACGATGGTAACAATATGCGTTACTTTTCCTTCCAAATCCCTGATAGCCGATACACTTGTCTCCACCCAGGCTTCGCTACCGTCACCCCGTTTGATCAAGAGTTCCCTGGAAGTTTGAGAAAGCCTGCCCTGAAAAATTTCCGTACCAGGGCAAAACTTCTCGGTCAGACACATACCAGTCGAGGTATGGCACTTAAAAATGTTACCGCAATCTTTACCGACAATCTCTTTCTTCGGCCATTTTGTGATCTCTTCACAGGCATGATTAAAAAAAACCACTTTACGGCTTACGTCTTGTATCATAATCCCTTTGCTTGCGCAATCCAGGGCTTGAATCAAAATTTGATTTGTCGCATTAATTTTTCCCATAATTTTTTTCACTAAATAAGCCTATCAAAATTTCTGCGAAAGTAAATGCCAAAATGAAAGCGCCCTCACATATCCCTTGCTGGTTAATAAAACGCTTGACACTTTTATTTGAGATTCGTTATTATATGACTTTGTTAATCTAGAGCAGAATAGTCCCAAGAGAAGTTTATATGGCGAGCAATCCAAACTGTATAAATTCATATTTATTCATAGCTTATAACAAAACACCAAACCTACAGTTTTTGGATTTTTTGTTTTGTACCGCTTATACAGAATGAGGCTTGTTCTTGCTCTGTATGAAAACCAGGCATCGCCAATAACATCGTCTTCGCATAGACTCCAAAGAAAGGAATAATGTTGAGTTCTAACATCAAAGTTCGTTTTGCACCCAGTCCCACCGGTTACCTCCATATTGGAGGAGCCAGGACGGCTCTCTTTAACTGGCTCTTCGCACGACATAATAAGGGTATTTTTCTCTTACGGATCGAAGATACCGACCAGCAACGCTCTACCGAAGAGGCCACACAAGCCATCCTTGACAGCATGAAATGGCTGGGATTAGACTGGGACGAAGGACCAAATTTCCAAAGCCAACGATTATCCATTTATAAACAACATGCGGAAAAACTGGTCGCACTGGGGAAGGCGTTTTATGATACCGACGAGGAAGGTCGTAAGGCTATTCGTTTTAAGATGCAAGATGGGGCAACAGAAATTAACGACCTCGTACATGGCACCATTACCTTTGATGCTTCCTTGATTGAGGACTTTGTTATCCTTAAGGCAGATGGCTTTCCTACCTATAATTTTGCCTGCGTTGTGGACGATGCAGAGATGGAAATTACTCATATTATTCGGGGAGATGACCACATATCGAACACCCCCAAACAGATAGCCCTCTATAATGCCTTTGGATTTAAAATGCCAGAATTTGCTCATATCCCTATGATTCTGGGAGAAGATGGATCACGATTAAGCAAACGTCATGGAGCAACCTCTGTTACTGAATATCGAGATAAGGGCTATTTACCGCATGCCCTGGTAAATTTCCTTGCCCTTTTGGGTTGGTCGCCGGGAAACGACCAGGAAATCATATCGATCCAGGAAATGATCGAGAAGTTTACCTTAAAACGGGTAAACAAAACCAGTGCACAATTCAATAATACAAAACTGGACTGGATGAACGGCCAATATATTAAAAATACACCTGTTGAGCATCTGACCACAGAGGTTAAGGTGTTTTTTGAAAAAGCCGGTATTGATCTGACCAAGATTTCTGCAGCGTGGCTTTCCAGCCTGGTAACATTGTATCACGAACGATTCAAGACCTTCCAGGATTTGCTCAATCAGACAAGGTTCTTCTTTACCGATACCATTGAATACGATCAGGCAGCCGTGGATAAATTCCTCAAAAAGGAAGGGATCGGCGAGTTATTAAAAGAGGTGCATTCAGCTATTTCATTGATAGAGAATTTTGACAAAAAACATTTAGAAGACTCCCTACGGGCATTAACCACAAGGGTTGGTGTAGGATTTTCCAAACTTGCACAGCCCATGAGGGTCGCCATTACAGGCAAAAGCATCAGCGCTGGCATTTTTGAAACGATGGAGCTTTTGGGAAAGGAAAGGACACTCTATAGTCTCGACTACTCCACGAAACATCTGTGCGAAAAATCAGAAACTATTAAATCAACCGCCTTATGATGAATTTACCAGACGGGATAAACACAAAAATAAAAATTCTTGTAATACTTTAGTTTTTTGAAAAAATACCGTGAAAAGCTCCGTTAGGAGCGATATGTTTATAGACAAACCATTATGCCACAATCAAGCTCCATCGGAGCGGCATGTTGTTTCTGTGTTTCACATGCCGCTCCGATGGAGCTAAGGTTTTGTATATCACATTTTTCTATAAACATTTCACCCCTACGGGGTTATTTTTCAAAAAACTAAATTGATACAAATTCTTGAATATGAACGTCAGACTCTTTGTCGCAGTCGAAATTACTGAGGAAACACGAAAAAAATTAACTGCATTTCAAGAGAAGCTTAAAAAGGCGGGTGCAGACGTAGGCTGGGTAGCCCCTGAAAATATTCATATTACGCTAAAATTTATCGGCTATATTGACGAAGATAAAATTGAAGAGATTCGCAATATAATAAAAGACTCTGTAACTCACATAAAACCGTTTAATCTTAGTTATGCAGGAGTGGGTGCTTTCCCAACACCTAAAAGTCCACGTGTTATTTTCGCACAAGCGATAGATACTGGAGGAGTTTTAGCAAAAATTTACGAAAGACTGGACAACCAATTAATGGCATTGGGTGTGGAGCACGAGGCTCGTAAGTTCGATGCGCATCTCACTGTGGGTCGTGTCAAAACACGCAGGAATGTGACAAAACTTATGGAGAGCCTGAATTCGTACAATGGGTTTAATTTTGGCTTAGAACATATAACACAGGTGGTTTTGATGAAGAGTACCCTTTCACCGGAGGGACCCATATATACGAAGTTACATAGTGTTGATTTAGTTTCATAAACCTTATAACTTTTTATATGGGTGAATTATGATATCCAAACCAGAAGATGTAGATAAGGAAAAACGGCAACAAGCCCTCGAACGAGCAGTATCGCAGATCGAGAAGCAGTACGGCAAGGGAACGATAATGAAATTGGGGAGCGCGACAAAGCTAGACGTTCCCACAATTTCAACGGGTGCATTATCTCTGGACATTGCGCTCGGCGTGGGAGGCATCCCGCGGGGAAGAGTCATTGAAATATTCGGTCCTGAATCTTCGGGTAAAACCACCCTGACTCTTCATATTATTGCTAATGCACAGAAAGATGGAGGTATGGCTGCTTTTATTGACGCCGAACATGCCTTAGACCCAGACTATGCAAAGAGATTAGGGGTCGACTTAGACAATCTCATGGTTAACCAGCCCGATACAGGCGAACAGGCGCTTGAAATTGCAGAATTACTGGTAAGGAGCAATGCCGTTGCTGTAGTTGCAATCGATTCCGTTGCGGCGCTCGTTCCTCGCGCAGAAATTGAGGGAGAGATGGGCGATTCACATATGGGGCTACAAGCACGGTTGATGTCTCAGGCGTTACGCAAATTAACGGGATGCATCTCAAAATCTCAAACCAGTGTTATTTTTATAAACCAGATTCGGGAAAAGATCGGCGTCATGTACGGAGGAAATCCTGAAACAACACCGGGTGGAAGGGCATTGAAATTCTATTCATCGGTACGTATCGATATACGGAGGATAGGCAGTATTAAAGACGGTGATGTGACAATTGGAAATAGAGTGCGTGCTACCATCGCCAAGAATAAGGTAGCAGCGCCTTTCAAAAAGGCGGAATTTGACATCCTATACAACTCAGGCATTTCGCGTGCAGGCGACATTATTGACCTTGGGGTTGAACACCAGATTATTGACAAGTCTGGTACCTGGTTTTCCTACGGTGATATTCGGCTGGGACAGGGCAGAGAAAATTCCAGGCAGTTTATCGAAGGAAAACCCGAATTGATGAAAGAAATCGAACTGGCGGTCCTAAAAAAAATAATGCCAGAGATGGTTAAAGAAAAGCCCCCTGAAAAAGCTTCAGAAAGTGGGAAAAAAAACGAACCACAGAGCGTACAGAGGGCACAGAGAAAAGATTAAAGATTTTCTGACACTACGGGTATGAGCTAATTTAATATATAGGAATTTCAAACAATTTGTTCCTACCCCTTGATGGGGGAGGTTAAGTGGGGGTGAAGGAAAAACGATCACCCTCCCCTAGCCCCTCCCATCAAGGGAGGGGTTATTTGCAAAATTGTGTAGCTACCGAAGGCCTAATTTATGAAGACAAACGAGATACGTGATAAATTTCTAAACTTTTTCAAAAGAAAGTCTCACGAAATTTTACCCAGTGACTCACTAGTCCCTCAGAACGACCCGACACTTCTTTTTACTGGCGCTGGCATGAATCAGTTTAAAGACATGTTTCTGGGCAAAGGAAATTTAGGTTTTAAAAAGGTAACCACCTGCCAGAAATGCCTCCGTACGGGGGATATTGATAATGTTGGAAAAACAGCCTCCCATCATACCTTTTTTGAGATGTTAGGAAATTTTTCTTTTGGAGACTACTTTAAGAAAGAAACTATTGAATGGGCATGGGAATTTCTGGTGCAAGAGTTAAAAATTCCAGCAGAACAGCTAAGTGTAAGCGTTTACAGAGACGATCTGGAGTCGTACGAAATCTGGGAAAAACATATCCGTCTACCACAGTCAAAAATTTATCGGTACGGCGAAAGGGATAATTTTTGGCCTTCGAATGCCCCAACGCAAGGCCCGAACGGCCCCTGCGGGCCATGTTCGGAAATATTTTTTGACCAGGGAGAAAAAGTTGGTTGTGGACGAAAAGAATGCGAGCCTGCTTGTGATTGCGACCGATTTGTGGAAATATGGAATCTGGTGTTTACCCAATACGACCGCAAAGAAGGAGGCAAGCTGGAACCGTTACCACACAAAAATGTTGATACAGGCATGGGATTGGAAAGGATGGCACGTGTCATGCAAGGTGCACAAACCAACTTCGACATTGACATCTTCAGCCCTATTATCAAATACATAGAAGAAATCACACAACTAAAATATAATGGACAGATGGCGAATGCCGTGCTCATGCGCCGTATTGCAGACCATGTGAAGGCCTGCGTATTTTGTATTTCAGATGGCGTTCTACCCAGCAACGAAGGACGTGGATATGTCGAGAGGCGTTTATTGAGGCGCGCCATACGGGATGGCACACAACTCGGCATAAAAGACTGCTTTTTGTACAAATTGGTACCGATTGTAAGCGAGGTAATGCAAGAACAGTATCCCGATATTAAGCAACGAAGAGAAAATATTACAAGGATTGTGAAAAGCGAAGAAGAGAAGTTTCACGAAACCCTGGAACAGGGAACCCGCATTTTAGAAGAACTCACGGAAACATTACAAAAAAACAAACAAAAGGTACTCCCTGGCCGGGAAGCCTTTAAATTATACGATACTTTCGGTTTCCCGTTAGATATGACGGAATCAATACTCAACGAAAAAGGATTTGCGGTTGATAAGGACGGCTTTGAAGAAGAACTCAAAAAACAGCGTTTACAAGCAAGGACATCGTCCCAGATGACAGGGCAAGTCTTCGACACAGGACCTCTCAGCCAGATCAAAGACATTTCAAAGGGCACAAAATTTCTGGGTTACGAAACATGCTCATGCGAAGGAAGGGTAATCGCTATTATCCAGGGTGATCAACTTGTGGACGGAGCTACAACCAGCAGTGAAGTTACCGTGGTTTTAGACCAAACACCCTTCTATGGTGAATCAGGTGGACAGATTGGCGATACTGGTGTTTTAGAAACAGATGGTGTTCATGTCCAGATTACCGACACTAAGAAGAATAACGATTTTATCCTGCATATTGGAAAGGTAATAAAAGGAGAACTGAAGAAGGGAAATGTAGTTCATGCGAAGGTTAACGTCCAGCGAAGGAACGCTATTCGGAGGAACCATTCAGCAACCCACATTCTCCATTATGCCTTGAGAAGGGTAATCGGCCAGCATGCCGAACAGGCAGGTTCACTGGTTTCACCCGATCGTTTGCGTTTCGATTTTCACCATTTCTCCAGTTTAACAAAAGAAGAAATAACTCGTATTGAAGACTTGGTCAACGAAAAAATCTTAGAAAATGCGCCTGTGTGTGCAAAAGAATCAACTCTCCAGGAGGCGAAGAATGCTGGCGCCATGGCACTATTTGGTGAAAAATATGGAGAAACAGTCCGAGTGGTTACTTTGGGCGATTTCAGCAAGGAACTGTGCGGTGGAACACACATAAATAATGCCGGAGAAGTTGGATTATTGAGGATCATTTCAGAATCCTCTGTTGCAGCAGGAATCAGGCGTATTGAAGCTGTTACAGGTATAGCGGTATTAAACAGAAGTAGAGAAAAAGAAACGATTATCCAGGAAGTGTGTGATACCCTGAATACGCACGAGGACAAATTGATTACAAAAACGCGGGAAATTCTAAATGAACTAAAAAATTTACAAAAAGAAATCCACAAGGTAAAACAAAAGGAATTAAGTGGTAAGGTTGATTCCTTCTTTGAGAGCGCCAAAGTGGTATCAAATGTAAAGATTATTACCAAAAAATTAGACGATGCAACCGCAGACGATTTGAGAAAAACGATAGACATGCTGATGAAATCCGGCGAAGAACTCGCCATAGTTTTGGGAACTTCACAAAACGGACGGGTAACGATAATTGCCGCCTTGAGTCCCAATCTGGTTAAGCGCGGATTGCATGCCGGAAATATCTCAAAAGAAGTTGCAAAGGTTGTTGGTGGAGGTGGAGGTGGCAGGCCCGATATGGCACAGGCCGGAGGTCAATGGGCAGACAAATTGGATGAGGCCCTCTGTTTTGCCACTGAATTGCTAAGCAATAAGATATTACATTTTAAGTTATAGTTCACCTGAGGAAAAAGATTTGACAAGATAACAGGATAGACATGATATAAATCCAGTTAATCAAAACTATTTATCACAACCTGAATGAGGTTATATGGAATA
>JAUSDH010000098.1 GCA_030650655.1 Candidatus Brocadiaceae bacterium | reverse complement strand
GTTATAAAAATTGGAAAAGACTTTGTTTTAAATAAGGAGCAGCGATCATGATATCCATTGATTATGACGTCATTGTTTTTAAAGAAGATGAAACTTGTGTTGCTTATTGTCCTGAACTTGATATTTCAAGCTGCGGAAATACCGTTGAGCATGCAAAAGAGATGTTGAAAACTGCCGTAAGGCTATTCCTTGAAGAAGCTGAAAAAATGGGAACGCTTGAGGATATTCTAGAAGAGTCAAAATACAAGAAAGACTCAAGTGGGAGGTGGTTACCGCCTAAGCTTGTTGCGACAGAATTGGTAAGCATATTATAAAATGCCGAAATTAACTCCAATACCTGCAAGTAAACTTCGAAAGGTTTTTGAAAAAGCAGGATTCCAGTGTGTAAGAATTGAAGGTGATCATTTTGTATATACAAAACAAGGAATTATAAGACCTGTTGTTATCCCTGATTGGAAAGAAATACCAATATTCATAATCAAAAATAACATGAGGACTGCGGGTATGACGAGAGAAGAATACTTTTCTCTATTAAACAAAGTTTAAATAATACATCGCATTTAAGAGAAATGCTTGGAATTATATTTCATAATTATTTTACAGATGTTATTAATTAAGGTGAATGGTGGATACTTCACAAAACACCGATAAATATGCTATAGACAGGTTTCACATGGTGCAGTACCAGTTGATGAGCCGTGGTATCCATGATGAGCGTGTATTGAAGGCGATGTCAGAGATACCCAGGCATGAGTTTGTGCCTGAATTATACAGGCATGCTGCGTATGAGGATTGCCCGCTACCTATAGGAGAAGGGCAGACCATTTCGCAACCTTATATGGTAGCCATTATGACTCAATGCCTCGAATTAAAATGCGAAGAGAAGGTATTAGAGATTGGCACAGGATCAGGTTATCAGGCTGCCGTCCTTAGCAGGCTCGCAGACCATGTTTATACCATCGAAAGACATGAAGCCCTTGCATTAAAAGCAAAGTTTATTTTACAAGAGACTGGATGTAATAACGTGGATGTCATCACGGGAGACGGAAGTCTCGGACTCCCGGACAAAGCGCCCTTCCAGGGGATTATTATTACAGCCTGTGCGCCTCACATCCCAAAGAGTTTAATAGATCAGCTCGAAATCGGCGGACGATTGGTAATACCTATCGGAAATCCTTATAATCAGGTATTACATCAGATAATAAAAACAGGGCAGGGAATAAAAAGCCAAAACATCCTGGAGTGCGCCTTTGTACCTTTAATCGGTAAAGAAGGCTGGAAGATGGAATAATCCTACATTAAATAGAACAGGACAGGGTGGCACGGACAAACTGGTTTGTCCGTGATGGTTGTTTGCTTGAATGTATATGGACTACAAAATAAAGAAACAATGGAAAAAAACTATTTACCATTACAATAGTCCTGGCCATGCGCACTTTTTAACATTTTCTTGTTATCAAAGACTCCCATTATTAAGCCGAGAACGCACAAGGCATTGGTTAATCGAAGCAATAACACAAGCTAAAGAAAAATACAAGTATGCACTGTGGGCATATGTAATTATGCCAGAACATGTCCATCTCATGGTCTACCCAATGGTTCAAGAGTACAATATTTCTTTTTTTTTGAAAACACTCAAACAATCGGTAGCCAGGAAGGCCAAACATTATCTGGAAGAGAACAATCGTGATTGGCTGAAGAGATTAACCGTTGAGCGTGGAACAAGGAAAGTTTTCAGATTCTGGCAAACAGGACCTGGCTATGACTGAAATATCAATAGTAAAAATGAGCTTAAAAAAATTCATTATATGCATAACAATCCTGTTAAAAGGGGGCTTGTATCAACTCCTCAAGAATGGAAGTGGTCAAGCGCAGGATGGTACAATGGTGAAAAGAATGTTATATTAGCAATGGATAATTTTAACCTTTAGTTATTTTTTTATAAAACTATTTTTAACCAGTCAAGTAAATACAGGAGCACGGACAAACAAGTTTGTCCATGCCACCCAAATACCTACTTAGATGATGTCTTTAGAGGATAAAGATTGCTATAATCTTTTCTCGTGCAAGTAGAAAATATTTTTACCGTTATGGACGACAAAAAAGCTGCAATTATAAAAATCCTGGAAATGGCTATTATTGAAGAGATAAAGGCAAAGAATTTTTATTTCAAAATGTCTGCTCAATTGTCCAATAACGAGGCACAGTCTCGTTTCAGACACATGGCAGAGGCCGAACAGGAACATGAAGACATCCTCAAGGCGTGGTACGAAGAAACCTGTGGATACCCCTTTGATGAGTCAAAAACACAGTCAAGGGAATACAAACTGGATATTGCCGAGCCAGAGCAGAACGCCACGTTTGTTGATATTGTCAAACTGATTGCAAAGGTGGAAAACAAGGCATTTCGATTTTACGCGGCAGCGGCCCACCTGGCTAGAACGCCTGAAGAAAAAAGGATGTTCGAAAAATTGGCGTCCCTCGAACAGATGCATGCAGACCAGTCCCAGATGGAAGTGCAGATGGCTACTAATGAATCACTCCATTTCTCGGAGGACGACATACCCTGGAAAATATAAAATATCCAAAGGAAAGCGAAGATGCCTAGAGATATACCTGTTGGTAACGGTTCATTACTGGTCGCATTTGATGCGGACTACACGATTAGAGACCTTTATTATCCGCGTGTAGGTAAGGAAAACCACGCGCTGGGTAACCCATGCCGGTTCGGTGTGTGGACACGAGAAGGGTATTCGTGGATCAATGCACGGGAGTGGAAACTCGCCCTGGGATATATGAAAGAAACCCTCGTAACCAATGTACGGGCGTTCCATGAAAGACTGGGTCTTCAGCTTACCTGCAACGACGTCGTTGATTTTGAGAAAAATATTTATATGCGCAAGGTGACAGTCCGAAATCTTAAAAGTAATGAAAGAGAGGTCCGTCTATTCTTTCATCAGGACCTGAGCGTAATGGAAAATGAAGTGGGAGACACGGTATTTTACGATGCAAAGCTGAATTGTCTCATTCACTATAAAGGTCCCCGATATTTCCTAATGAATTGTTCTGCCGGCGATGTATGGGGCGTCAGAGAATACGCAACCGGAATCAAGAGGCATCGTGGCGCCGAGGGCACCTGGCGGGATGCTGAAGATGGAGTCCTGGAGGGAAACCCCATAGCGCAGGGTTCCGTTGACTCCACCATTGGTATTTCTTTAAAAATCCCACCCCTGGGAGATGCAACTGCGTATTATTGGATAGCCGCTGGCAGGAACTACGGCGAAGTCGACAACCTGAACGATATCATTCTCAGCGAAAAACCTCAAACAATCCTCGACAGGACGGCAAGTTATTGGCATCATTGGGTCAACAAAGAAGAGTTCAATTTTGGAAATCTGCCGTCCGATGTGGTCGATCTTTTCAAGAGAAGCCTTCTGATCCTTATGACACAAATTGACAACGGCGGCGCTATTATTGCCGCAAACGACTCTGATATCAGACAGTATGCAAAAGATACTTATAGTTATATGTGGCCCCGGGACGGAGCGCTGGTGAGTTATGCACTGATGAAGGCAGGATACACCACGACGTGCCGAAAGTTTTTCGACTTTTGCGCCAATGTAATCACACCTTATAATTTCTGTGCAAGCGTCATGGTTGAAAACGGCTTTTTACTGCACAAATACAATCCTGATGGTTCTTTTGGCAGTTCGTGGCATCCCTGGGTAAAAGGCGAAGAGATACATGTGCCGATCCAGGAAGATGAAACCGCCCTGATTCTCTGGGCGATATGGCAATATTACGATCTCTACAGAAAGATCGATGTGATACGTCCCCTGTATCACTCTTTTATCGAAAAAACGGCAGATTTTCTTGTAAGTTACCGGGATGAGCAAACGGGGTTACCGCTTCCTTCGTACGATTTGTGGGAAGAAAGGCGCGGCATATTGTCCTTTACAACTGCTACCGTGTACGGCGGTCTGATAGCCGCTGCAAACCTTTCCGATATCTTTTTTCGTACTGAAAAAGCCAAATTATACCGGCAGACTGCATTACAAATTAAAAAAGCAATTGACCAATATCTTTACAGCGAGAAGCACAAGAGATTTTTACGCATGATCTATCCAAAGAAAGACGGCGGATATGAAATCGATGCAACGATCGATGCCAGTTTATACGGGATGTTTGCCTTTGGGGTATATGATCCCAACGACATCAAGGTGAAAAATACGATGAAGGCAATCGAAGAAACCTTATGGGTTAAGACTAAAATAGGCGGAATTGCGCGCTATGAGCATGACCAGTACCAGCGCATTGGCAACGACGACACAATTCCCGGAAATCCCTGGATAATCTGTACCATGTGGATGGCACAATACTATGTATCGATAGCCAGGTCTGTTGAAGATCTTGAACGTGTTGTAAATCACTTGAGATGGACAGTATCACATGCATTACCTTCCGGTGTCCTGGCAGAACAGATAAACCCATTTACAGGCGAACCCGTTTCTGTCTCTCCGCTGACATGGAGCCATGCAACCGTTGTTCAAACGGTAATGGACTATCTGGAAAAGATGCAGGAATTACACACCTGCGGGCAATGCGGACGTTCGATATTCCGATATGACCGGGCTGGCCGGCAGCAAGTCAGAAAACATTCCCCAACGCATTCAGGCATAATTTCTGACCAGGAACACATCCATTATCTTGAGCAGGCAACTGTCAAGAAAGATAACGAATCTTTTACTGTGAGTATAGACCAGAGGAAGTGTATTGGTTGTGGTATCTGTGTCGAGAACTCTAAAGGTGTTGTAGATGTTGTTGACGATAAAGCAAAGATTATTGCCGAGAAGGTTTCTGGCTGGGATATCAAACCTGGATTCGAAAAATGCTGTCCACTAGAGGCAATTACGGTAAAAACTATTTAAAGGCACTTGAGGTGTTTAAAAAACTGTGCTAAAAATCAACAAAGCGACAGACACAGATTTAAAGGTCATTGCGAGGCTACAGCACTCGACTGGAGGGGGGGGCTTGAAGCAAGTAAAATGTAGTAACTAAGGAGTATTTTTTCTGTTTGACTCAAATAGCCCCATTTGTTATCTTTCAGTAAGATAGGAGGAAATTATGGAAAAGGCAATTTTGTTAAATGAGATAAAATTTATGGAATTAAAGCTTCATGCCTTAAAGGCACAAGTGGAAGCAGAGAAACCAAAGATTGAGGCTCATACATCGGCAAGTCTCTACGGCCTTCTTAAGGGGAGTGACGACATAACAATTGAGGATATTGAGGCAGTGAAGATAAAAGGCAAGGAGTCTGTTTAGTGTATATCGTTACAGATACGCACCCATGGGTTTGGTTTTTGACAGCAAGCCCACGCCTTTCTCAAAAAGCCAAATCTATATTATCCGACCCCTCCGATCTGATTATTCTCCCATCCATCGTTATGAGGGAGATTAAATATCTCTATCAGCACAAGTGCATTATTCTTTCCTTTGAAAACGAAGCAACAGACACAGATTTAAAGATCATCGAACAACTCCAGCAGCTTTGTTGGAAGCGCGGAGACGCCTTGCTTTACCCTGTTTAGAAATGCAATTTCTTACGGAAAGGCGGATTGAAAGAATAATTGCAGAAATGTGGGGAGAGGAGGACATAAAATAGATGCTTACTCAATCAGAAGCAGATGTCTTGTTTGCAATGCCAAAGAGTTCTAAATCAAGCGTTATTGTGCATTTCTTTCCTTATATTGGAAACAAGTTTGTTATAGAGTTTATTTCCTCAAAGTGGGTGTAAATTTTCTTGTTCAATTTGCAAAAAGAATATTCATAATTTAACAAATATGGAATCTTAGTTTATCGAAATAGCATTTATTGCGTGGCATGATAAAATGTAATTAATAAAACTTATCACTTTACCATATTATTAAGGAGAGTTATTATGCCTGTAGCACAAAAAATAAAAACTCAAACCAAGCATCCTTATATTATTTCTCGTAAGACTCATTGTGGTGGAAGTCCTGTAATTGCTGGTACCAAATTTCCTGTCCGTTCTGTTGTTTTTTATGTACTAAAACAAGGTATGACGCCCGAAGAACTCACCAAAGAGTTTCCACACCTTACACTTCCACAAATCTATGACGCCCTTTCTTATTATTACGAAAATAAGAAGGAAATAGATAAAGAACTATCTGTTAAAGAGTCTGATTTAAGGAACAAATGATATCAAATGTCTGATATATCATTATATCTTGATGAGGATGTGAGAGTATTGTTGGCAGAAGTATTACGCAATAGAGGTTATAATGTTTCTCATGTTCTCGAAGTCAATAGAAATGGTAAAAGCGATAATGAGCAACTTGCCTATGCCGTAAAACACAAAATGGCTATATTGACTCACAACATTAAAGACTATGTTGTTCTATCCAAATTATATACAGAGTTGGGAAAGAGACACTTCGGTATTATTGTTTCAGATCATATCCCTTTTAGTGAACTTCTGAGACGAACCCTTAAGTTCCTATCCTCCAATAATAGAGAACTTGTAAAAAATAAATTAATCTGGTTACAAGATTATAAGTAATTTTTAATAAAACGATTCTCGTAATAAGGAATTCTCAAAATTATCTAACGATAGTTATCCAAAGCCTCAAAAATAGAAATTCTACCCAACATGAAATCGTTACCAAACTTGATAAAGAGATGGATGCACAGGAGGTAAAGAATTGGACACAAAGGATTAAGCTTGTTAAAATAATGAACGAAAATGAAGATTAGACATAAACTCGTGATACTCCTGGTCGTGTTGCTGGTTACCTTAAACAGCGTAATCGCCTTTTTAATTTATAAACGGGCACGCCAGGAATTTACCAGAGAAGTTCGGGAAAAGGCCAAGTTGATTGCTGTGGAATTAGAAACCACACGGAATTACCTTGCTTCCTCCCTGAAAGCATCCAAAATCGGAATCACAGAGCAGACAAAAGTTTTTATCCCTGCCGTTTCTGGTCATGCAATCGGAGTAAAATTTGCCGAAAAGACTGGTTATATTATTAAGCAGACAAGTATGAGGTATCGCAATTTATTCAATAAACCCGATCCCTTTGAAGAAATGGTGCTCAGAAAAATGGAGGAAGACCACAACCTTGCTGAATACTGGGGTGATGACATCATAGATGGGAAAAGGGTCGAACGTTATCTTTATGCCTTATATGTAAAAGAAGAATGTCTGCTTTGCCACGGGGCAAAAGAACAGGCCCCGGAATTTATTCGAAATAATTACGATGCCGGTTACGATTATAAAGTAGGCGAATTGCGAGGGGCAATCAGTGTTGTTATCCCAAAGGAAATTGCCGAACAACGTTTTGCAGAAAACTTTATCTTTTTTATTACCGTCGGTTCCATCAGTATCTTGTTAATCGTAACGATTATTTTCCTGACAACAGGGAAATTTATGAAACCGATTGAGAAATTGACGACTACTGTTACCACCATTACAAATACCGGTGACCTTACAACAAAGGTCGATGTAGTATCCAAAGATGAGGTGGGAAAACTCGGCAGGGCGTTTAATGACCTTTCCGTCAAGTTGCAGTCAACGTATGCCAACCTGGAGCAACGGATTGCCGAAAAGACTGCCCACTTGCAGAAGGCCGTCCCGGCCTTAGAACGGGCCAATAAGATGAAGTCGGAATTTCTGGCTAATATGTCGCATGAACTGCGCACACCGCTGAACGCCATAATCGGCTTTGCAGAGGTACTGCGGGACAAAATTTCCGGCGATCTGAACGATGAGCAACTGGATTTTGTCAGTGATATCCACAGCAGCGGTCTTCATCTCCTTCAAATGATCAATGACATACTGGATTTGTCCAAGATTGAGGCAGGAAGGATGGAGCTTCAGTACGAGATTTTTCCCGTGCATGAGGCCATTGGGGATGTATATACCATATTAAAAGGACTCGCCAGTAAAAAACACCTGGAATTAAAGACTACAATACTGCCGGATGTAAAAGACCTCGAAGCAGATCGTGTCAAATTCAAACAAATCTTATATAACCTGCTTTCAAACGCCATTAAGTTTACTCCGGAGAATGGACACATTAACGTAGAGGCTGGCATCATGGATGACATGCTGCAGGTCTCGGTATCGGACACAGGAATTGGGATGAAACCTGATGACAAGGAAAAGGTGTTTAAAGAATTCTGGCAGGCTGACAGCTCTTTTGCCCGAAAATACGAAGGAACGGGGCTGGGTCTTGCCCTGACCAAAAGGATTGTCGAGTTGCATGGGGGAAATATCCGGTTTGAAAGTGAATACGAGAAGGGGAGTATATTTTATTTTGCATTGCCCCTAAAAGCCCAACTGAGAAAGGCAAAACCAAAAGAGATCGAAGACAAACCACGTCAAACACTGACTACCCGAGAAAAGGAGGCAAAGACAATCATGGTTGTCGAGGATGACCGTATGGCCGCTGATCTTATTACCCTGTATTTAACAAATGCAGGCTATAATGTCATCGTAGCTGTGGATGGCGAAGAGGCCATTAAAAAGGCAAAGGAATTCCATCCGTTTCTGATCACCCTTGATATTATGCTGCCAAAGAAAGACGGGTGGGACGTCCTTTCAGAATTAAAAAATTCGCAGGACAGTGCGGATATCCCGGTAATTATTGTGTCAATCGTCGATAATAAAGACCTTGGTTTCAGCCTGGGCGCAGCCGAATATTTAATTAAACCCGTCGATAGAGTAAAACTCATTAATACCGTAAATGCCTGCATTCCCGCCGAGAAGGATAAAGGCAAACTGATGCAAATACTGGTCGTTGACGATGATGAAAAGGCCGTTAAATATATGAGCGCCATCCTGGAAAATGCAGGCTTTGAGATACTCAAGGCATACAGTGGAAAGGCAGGAATCAATCTTGCAATGAATAGCAATCCAGGCCTCATCATTCTTGACCTTATGATGCCGGAAATTAGCGGGTTTGACGTTATCGAAAAACTCAGAACCCATCCAACGGCAAAGAATATCCCCATTATTATCTGTTCCGCAAAAGAAATCACACCGGCGGATAAGAAAGTATTAAATGGGAATATTTTAGCCATCGTGCAAAAGGGCACACATACAAAGGAAGACCTTCTTAAGGCAATTAAAAATATAGAACAGTTGCGTGTTAAAAAAGAAACTACATGAAAAAAATAAATACAGGAGATTTTCCCCCCCCTTGATGGGAGGGACTAAGGGAGGGTGTTATATTTAGGATTTTAAAATTAGCATTTTTAATCTTACTCTGTGTTTCTGCGTCTCCGTGGTAAACTTTTAATAATGAATCCTATTTTGTTGAGGGAAAAGAAGCATGTCTGGCAAAAACGTAATGGTTGTTGAAGACAACGAAAAAAACATGAAATTGATGCGTGTGGTGCTCAAGGCAAAGGGATACAACATAATCGAGGCAACCACCGGCGAGGAGGCATTAAACCTCTTAAAAAATCAAAAACCGGATATTATCCTTATGGACATCCAGCTTCCGGGCATCGACGGACTTACCCTGATAAAGCAAATCAAGGCAAGTGTAATTACCAAAGACATTCCCATTATTGCAGTGACTGCTTACGCCATGAAGGGAGATGAGCAAAAAATCCTCGATACTGGCTGCGATGCCTACGTCAGCAAACCCATCAATACACAGGAACTGCCTCGCATCGTAGAAAAATATATTAAAAAAACATGAACAAGGCAAAAATATTAGTAGCGGACGATATCAAACAAAATGTGAAATTACTCCGGGTTATCCTGACCGCGTCTGGATTTGATGTGGTCGAGGCTTACGACGGTGAAGAAGCGCTGGAAAAAGCAAAGTCAGAAAATCCAGACTTAATATTACTGGATATCATGATGCCAAAGCTGACAGGATACGAGGTATGCCAGAAACTGCGGGCAAATGGAACCACAAAAAGCATACCGATTGTAATGATTACCGCACTGCATGAAATGGATGACAGGATTAAAGGCATTGATGCAGGCGCTGACGATTTTATCAGTAAACCCTTCAATAAAACGGAACTGCTTGCCAGGGTAAAAGCACTGCTGCGTATGAGACAAATACCCGCAAAAGAGGAAGAAACGAATATCCTCGAATCGATCTTATCAGGGCTGGAAGAAGGCGTGGTTGTTACCGATGGACAATGGAAAATTACGCATATAAACCAAACAGCAAAAGAACTCCTGAATATTCATGAAACGGATACCGCAAACATAGACCTCCAGACGCATCTGTCCCGCTTGAACTTATCTATACCTGTGGATACCCTCCTGACTACCCGTGAGAAAACAACTGATTTCCAAATATTACCGGCAAGCACTCAGATTCCTGTATCCATCAACACCAGAATGGCAAAGTTATTTGATGACCATGAAACCGTGGTTAGTATTTCCTTGATCCTGAGGAAGGAAGGTGATAGACGAGAAAAATTGTCATGAGAAAGGTGTTTCTGGTAAATCAGCCAGAGGGAGAATATACGCATTGCGTCTATAACAACGAATTGTAAACATTCGGTAAACACGTCTTACACATGTCATTCCCGCATGTTTTTAGCGGGAATCCAGGCGTGTGCTGATGGGCGGTGGATTCCCGATAAGCTTGTCCTCGTGAAAACGGGGAAGCATTCGGGAATGACAAACTTCTCCTCACGGAAGTGGGGAATG
>JAUSDH010000094.1 GCA_030650655.1 Candidatus Brocadiaceae bacterium | reverse complement strand
TTTTCAGCTCTGAATTTTCTTTTTCAAGAGTAGTAATCTTTTTTTGCATCTCTTTAAAGCGGGTATCGTAATCCTGCTTCATATTCTCAAGAAGCGCCTTCATTCCTTGAAGTTGACCCACAATCTCATCAAATTCATCTTTTTTGATGCGTATCTCTTTGTTCTCTTCTTCCGCTTCTACGGCATTCACCCCTGAAAATTCTTTGTCGGCTATCGGTGCTTCTTCGCCATATATTAAGTCAAGGGTGAAAAGTCGTTCTCCCCTAACTGCAATAAGTATACATAAGAACAGTATATAACTTATCCGTCTCATAACGATTCTCCTGTAAAGTGATTTTGTTTCTGCTGTTTAAACACAGATGAACACAGATCGTCAGGATATAAAAATGAAGAGATCAAATTATTATCGTTCGACTGAGCGCTCACGACGAAGTCTGTGGAAATCAGCGTAAATCTGCGTCCTAATCAATGTAATGTAATTTAATGCGATTAAATTGGAAAATAGGATAAAGCAGGCGGCGACCGGATGGTAAATCTTTGGATGAAGAGAGACGGAAGAATTGGATTGGAATAACATGCAAGATTGATATAGACACAATCAAATCGCATATCGTGTAATAGAAACTGTTTTAGATTTGAAGGCGTCTTCAACCACTGACAGATTTGACAGGTTTCAGCGTTGTGCTGCGAAGGATTTCCAGAAACCCTAATTTGTTGATCATCGGTAGAATGAGGCAAAGATTCCTGAGTATGGTTACAGTGCCGGACACTAAAAATGCTATCGTGAAAGCCTCCCACCGTCAGGCACAATAGGAGATATGGAATGAAGATGGAAGCAAACAGGTTGTTTGCCAGGTTTTTGTTTTTCACAGAAAATGTTATTGGCATATTCTATACCGATTTATCTGCATGACTGCGGTATTACTTTATTTGTAACAGCTCAGATCACCGCAAAGCTTGGAAAGTTCGCAACGCAAAGGTATGCTAATATCCATTGGCACATAAATCAAGTAAAAATCATATTAATTTGGTTTTATGAAACACCTTTCACCCGACCTTTTCAACAAAGAAGCGAGGTTTTTTCCCTCCCTTTGATGGGAGGGATTAAGGGAGGGTGTTTTATATTTGTGTCCTATACTTTAACTCTCTTCCATCGCCCCCTTCTATAAAGGATGTAAATGGCAATGGCGCGGCAAATCCAGTCCAGTGCCGAACCAAACCATACTCCTGTCAACCCCCACCCAAGTGTAATACCGAAAAGGTAAGAGATAGGGACGTGGAAACATAATGTACCGACGATGGTTATAATCATGGGGCTTATCGTGTCGCCTGCGCCTCGAAGACCGCCTGAATACACCATATATATTGCCAGGGCTGGCTGCTCAATGGCGGCAATCATTACGCAAACCACTACCAGTGAAAGAACGCTGGGTTCAGGCTTAAATATCATGGCCATCTGTCCTGGAAAAATTAGGAAGATAAAGGCAAAGAACCCCATCAGTGCCATAGCAAAGTAACAACTGCGTCTCATGCTGAGCAATGCAAGGTTTACATTCTTTGCCCCGATACTTTGACCAACTAAAGTGGCAGTTGAAACAGCAAGGGCAAATCCCGGCATAAAAGATATTGATTCGATCCGTATGGCAATCTGGTGCGCTGCAAGTGGTACAGTACCGAGAATTGCTACAATCTTGGCAAAGAACAGAAACCCTATTTGTGTCAAAAAGGCATCGATGGCAGCGGGAACAGAGATATGGATAATCCTCTTTACCGATTCAAAATGAACTCGAACTATGCGGCTGATTGAGATGTGCAAGACACACCTTCCGGTAAAGAGCTTTGTACAGAGCATCACTGCGCCTATGGTATATGATATAGCCGTAGCCCACGCCGCCCCGGCGACTCCCAATCCGGGGAAAGGCCCTATGCCAAAGATCAAGAGCCAATTAAACAGGATATTTATACAGTTGATAATAATCGTTACCTTCATCGGCGTCTTCGTATCACCCGCCCCGCGCAGAATCCCATTACACGCAAGGATTATCATGCGAAATACAAAGAACCCGCCAACGATCTGCAGATAACTTTTACCAAGCGCTGATACCTGAGTCTCTGCGCTCATCAGAACCAGCATTTGTTGGGCAAAAATCAGCAAGAAGGGTGTAACAACAATACCCAGTATAAGTGACATAAGTACCGCCTGTGATCCAACCACTTGGGCTATTTCCTTTTCTTTTGCGCCAATATGCCGCGCAATGATACTGGCTGAACCAAAACTGAGTGACGAGAAGACCATTGAAATAGTAAAATAAAGTGTACCAGCGAGACCCACAGCGGCGAGGGCATCAGTTCCCAATCGACCAACCATAACCGCATCAACGATAAACACGCTCATGTGGAGGAGATTTTCAATGGCAACGGGAATGCTCAGCTTAAATATGTTTTTGGTGAGGTTTTTTTCTGTGAGGTCAAGGAGAGGCATGAAATTATTTTTTATTCAAAAACAAATCCCCCTTTGTAAAGGGAGATTTAGGGGGATTTTAAAATTTCTACACAAAAAGATGTTTAAAATCGTTAGTGTCGTTTACTTTAGTTTCGATCAATCGCTATTAGATTAGAGAAAATACCGTATAAAGTTGTCATTGCGAGGAGGAACGACGAAGCAATCTCACAAATTATAATATAAATCTCTCCATTTAGGATTCATTTTATTAACTAATTCGTTCTTTTTAGTCCTTGAACCACCTTTAACCTGTTTTTCTCTAAATATGGCACTCTTAACATCACGGAACACCTCATAGTAAACTAACTTTGTAACATTATATTTCTTTGAAAATCCTTCAGTCTTTTTCTCTTTATGCTCGTAAACCCTTCTCCTTAGATCATTCGTAACTCCTGTATAGAGAACTGTATTGTTTTTATTGGTCAATAAGTAAACATAGTATTGATTGTACATAACGATTGTTTGGGAGAGATGTCCCGGCTTGTATGAAGGGATTGCTTCACTTCGTTCGCAATGACATCTATATATCACCTTGTTTACTGTAGTCTATTTAGGGCGATCTTTCAACAAAACATCATTTGCAACCTGAACAGTGGCCGGTAAACCATCTTTAAGAGAGATAACCTGAATTGATATTTGTAATACCCCCAATTTTTTTGCTCGATAAAATACTTACCCTCCGTGGGCTGTACTACGAGGCTCACATGGATATTGGGGGCGATGCCAATGGGGATATTGTTTTTGATGAGCGACTCATACATCCTGCGAAATATTTTGGCCATATCTTCGAATTTTGGAGAGGGGTAATCCTCCATTTCCGTACCCAGGGTGGGACGAAACACACAAATGGTAGGAAATGCCCCGACGCTGGTGATGTAATCAATGGCCTTCAGGGTATCCTCTATGGGTTCTATCCCCGCAATAATTTCCCCGGATACACGCCCCTTCCCCCAGAGCTTTGAGGCATATTCCATTGCGTCAAAGAACGCCTGCTGAGTCAACGTCTTGTGCTTTCCAGGGCAGTATTTCTGAAAATATTCAGGGTTATACAGTTCGAAACAAAAAGAGAGATGATCGACTCCCAATGCCTTGAGTTTATCGTATTTTGACAATTCCTTACACGGCGGACACTGCACACCGACCAGAAGACCTGTCTCTTCCTTGATAGCCCTGACGTATGGCTCAACAACATCCAGTTCGTTGCCGTCATAATACCCCGTATTGAAATGGACAAATGTAACGCCTTCCTGTTTTTTTGCAGCAATGGCCGTTTCAACAACGTCCTGCACCCGTTTTTCACCCTCCTCGCTGACTCCGACATTCAGGCCTGTAGAACAAAACCGGCAATTGACCTTATCCTCTGGCTTCCAGTAGCCGCATACCTGCGCGGGATACACGGCAAGATACGTACCCTGCATTGTCCCCACACGGGACATGAGGGTACCGTTACTCGTCTTTTGCGTGTAAAAGGCCGGTTGCCGGGGCAGTCGAATAACCGCAACGTCCTCTACCTCTTTCATAGTATTCCCCTGTAAATACTCCTTTCCCCCATTTTCATGAGGAAGAGTTTTGGGGAAGGTATTTTTAGACCTCCCTGTGTCCCCCCTTGCGAAGGGGGGAAAGAGAGGGGTCTTTTGGTTGCGGTAGTGTTGCGCTGTGATAATATATTGTCCGTTCCTTTTGACTAATGTATAAGGGGAATCCTTCACAAACTTTTCAAGGAGCGGTACATTCATATAAATATCTTCCGGATGACTCGGAATAATAATCTCCAGGCCGCTTCCCAGCCCTGCGCGGGTACGAGTCACCATACGGGCGTCGTGTTCCAGATCGCAGCTCTGGTCAATCTTCATCCCCTTGCAAAAGAGGTCGAGTTCTAAAAGGCCGGGATTAAGTTTTTTATTGTTTGTATTCATCATATATATAATTATTTTGGACGCGGATAAACACAGACTTCGTCGTGAGCGCTCAGTCGAACGATTATCAGGATATACGCAAAAGAATTATCAGTGTAAAACTGCGAAAATCTGTGTCCTATTTAATGTTAAGGAAATTAAAAATTGCCATAAAGTCACCAGCCACTAAGATTTTTCTTTGTGGTTTTGTGTCTTAGTGAGTAAGGATGGGTTAAGCGGAGCAAACCCATCAAAGCCGTTCAATCGGTTCAAAGCGTTAAAACCGATTTGTTCGGTGCGCCCTGCCTGCCTGTGCGGTTCGCACGCAGACAGGCGTTACCCAACCTACGGTTTCCACCCTCACCAATTTCGGATTGCGGATTTTGAGGTTTGGCGGGTGATTTGCCTGCGTACTCCTGTTCAGCCGGGAGAATTGTGGCTGAAAACACCGCTAACAGAAGGATTGATAATGTTAACCATATATTTACGTTCTTTTTCACTTTCTCCACCCTCCAAACAATAAAGTTAAATATTTGGTAACATCTTATTTTTTTGAAAAACAACAATCTAAATTTCGATTAATCTTTTTATGGTAATCAAATCAACCTCCTCTGGGTTTAATGTTTTGAAGCCTTCGTTTTCTGATACTTTTAATAAACGTTTATCTGATGTAACAATAATGACTATACCTTCAATGTATTTGGCAATCGCTCCAGCCTCTTTAATTGCCGAGAAATGCAAGGCATCTACTGAATTCAAATTGTGTTTTGTGATGAGAGGAATAGACCCCAAAATTCTTTCTTCATCCACTGTTATTGTATCCAGCATATCAACCTCATGAAACAAATTCGCTAAAATTTCCTTTAATTGTAGAGAACCTATCTTCCCCTCGTTCTTTTTCCTATTCAAGGTCGCAATGGTTTCTGGTATAGAAACAATAGAAGTAATCAAGCATTTGGGCTTCTTTCCTATCAGCGTATCAAAAAGAATGTCAATCTGATCAGTGCCCTTTTCTTTATGATATCGTTTTACTAATGCACATGAGTCTATGTAAAAAAATTTCAACCTTTATTCCTCTCTCATTCTCAATAATTCCTTACTAAAGCTTTCACCCTCATCTTTCCATGCCTTTCTAGCAATCTTAACGGACTTCTTAGGTTTGCCATATTGTTGCCTTAACTTATGCAACAATTCACGATGTCTTTCTTGTAATCGTTTTGCATAGAAAAGTCCGCCAATGTCCGTAAGATTCAATTCGATTGTTTTTTCTGCCGCTTCTGCTTTCATAATTAATTATTTCCCCTGT
>JAUSDH010000078.1 GCA_030650655.1 Candidatus Brocadiaceae bacterium | reverse complement strand
GCGCATAGGGGATTACTTCGCGTTTAAAATAGGCAAGGACGTCTTCTTCGTAAGGGATATATTCATAGTCTCTGAGTTCGCTGTCAGGCTGTGGATTGCCTTCGCCGTCATACACGGTTTCTGCGGTCTCATCTTTTTCAGACAGGGCATTAAAAATGGCTTTTTTGAGAGGCGCCTTCAAACCATAACCGGATTTTTTGAAGGCATCATCCAGTAAAGATTCAAAGACCTTCGAGTCTTTATACAATGTTTTGCTAATGGATTTTAATACTGACTTAATCTGCTCCTGTTCCTTTAATCCCGACTGCTCTTCCTTTTCTTTTTCCTTGGGACTCTTCTTTTTGGATATGGCAAGGTTTTTAAAGGCGGTCTGCTCATCCAAACGGGCAATGCGTTCCGCGGTTACTTGAAAATTAAGCCGAAGAGGACGGTCAACCTGTACTTTCCTATACGCAAAGTCCGTGTTCCTGAATATCTTTACCCTGCCGTTCGGTTTGTTTCCAAGGTAAAGCTCTGTTATTTCTGCGATTTGGCCGGCAGAGATTTCATTGCGTTTGTCGCCAAGGCTTTTCCCCATTTTCACATACAGGTCGCGGGCGTCAATCAGGGAGATCTTGCCTCTGCGACTGTTTTCCTTTTTGTTGGTGAGTACCCAGATGTAAGTGAAAATGCCTGTATTATAGAACAACTGATTCGGCAATCCGATGATTGCGTCGAGCCAGTCATTTTCAAAAATCCACCGGCGGATTTCCGATTCGCCTTCGCCCGCATCGCCGTTAAAAAGGGGCGAACCGTTAAAAACGATGGCGATGCGTGTTTGATGGCCATCGGTATGCATTTTCGAAATCATGTGTTGCAGGAAGAGGAGTTGTCCATCGCTAATGCCCGGTAGGCCAGCCTCGAAACGCCCCTTGTCGCCTTGCGCCGCTTCCGCTTTAATAAACTCTTCGTCATACGACCATTTTTTGCCGTACGGAGGATTGGAAAAGATATAGTCGAAATGTTTACCGATAAAGCCGTCTTTGGAAAAACTGGAGCCGTACTTGATTTTGTCGGGGTCTTCGCCCTTGACGAGCATGTCTGCCTTACAGGCGGCATAGGTTTCGTCATTGCTTTCCTGCCCGAAAAGCTCAATCTTTGCCTGTGGGTTGAGATTCTGTATTTCTTCTTTGGCGACGGTGAGCATCCCACCGGTGCCGCAGGTAGGATCGTAAGCCGTTGTAATGACACCTTTCTGGGAAAACCGCCTCTTGTCTTTCGAGAAAAGGATGTTTGCCATCAGGTGGATGATTTCACGGGGTGTAAAGTGTTCGCCGGGATTTTCGTTCGTGGCTTCATTGTATTTCCGGATGAGTTCTTCAAACACATAGCCCATCTCATGGTTTGAGAGGTTTTCTAAGGCAATAACAGGGTCGGTAAATTTCTTTACCACCTTATAGAGAAGCCCTTTTTCATAGAGATTCTGTATCTCGTTTCTGAACTTGAATTTCTCGATAATTTCCTGGATGTTATCTGAATAACCGTTCAGGTAATCAAGGAAGTTTTCTTTAATGTTATCCGGATTATCGAGGAGCTTTTTGAAGGTGTATTTTGACGTGTTATAAAACCCAAAACCCGTGGTCTTGCATAAAACGCCCGAAAGGTCTTTCAGTTCTTTCTTATATTTACGATAAGCCTCCTGCACCTTTTCGTGGGAAGGTTCCAACACGCAGTCCAATCTTCGGAGAACGGTGAATGGATATACAACATCTGCATATTTACTGCGTTTGTAATTATCGCGCAAAAGTTCATCGGCAACACTCCAGATAAAATTAGCAATTTCCCTTATATTCTGTGACATCACAAATCCTTATTATACTTATTCTGCGACCTAATAAATGAACTAACAAAATAGTTACATATTCCTTTTTTCATATCGGTAAGGTTAAGCACGTTCTCTTTCTGACTGCACAGTTTTTAACATACCCTCTGCCTGAAAACTGAAAACATCCTTGTTTGCAGACAATTGCATGGTCAACTACCTCAGGTTTTAGCAAGTTTTTTTCAACCCCATTTATGGGGCTGTCCAAAAAGTATTTTGAACGTCCCATATGTAGGGGACTGAAGATTTTCTGCCCCTACTTTGTATGGTTTATGGACTTTTTAGACAACCCCATTTGGTTGCGGCTTCGCTGCGCTATGAAATTTTATATGCCTCTAATTTCTCATACAATACTTTTCGGCTGATTCCCAGGAGTTCTGCGGCCCTGGACTTATTGCCCTCGGCAGATTTCAGTGCGTCCATAATCATCTCGATTTCTAACTGCTTTTGCGCCTCATAAAGGGTACCTGTTGATTTATATTTTTGTAACTGCACAGAGGACTTATTACTTATTTCCTGCGGTAACATATCTACACCAAGTATACTATCATCAGGAGCGAGGGTGACAATCCTTTCGACAACATTCTTTAATTCCCGCACATTGCCGGGCCACGAATAATTTACAAGCAATGTTACAGCCTCAGGGGCAAACCCTTTTACACGCTTACCAACATCGGCACAGCTTGACTCTAGAAAATGTGCAATCATCAAGGGAATATCTTCCTTGCGTTCGCATAAAGGCGGAATATGGATTGGTACCACATTCAACCGGTAAAACAGGTCTTCCCTGAATTCCCCACTGCCCATTGCAGTCTTCAAGTCTTTGTTGGTTGCTGCCAGGACACGCACATCAATCTTAATCACCTTTGTTCCTCCTACCCGCTGCAGTTCCTTTTCCTGCAAGATACGCAGGAGTTTCGCCTGGGTATGGGGATGCATATCTCCTATTTCATCAAGAAAAATAGTCCCTTTGTTTGCCACTTCAAAGAGTCCCTGTTTGGTCTCTATTGCCCCTGTGAACGCCCCTTTTTCATATCCAAACAGTTCGCTTTCAAGGAGGTCTCGCGGAATGGCGGCACAGTTTAAGACTACAAAGGGTTGACCTGCCCTCGAACTGTTGTAGTGGAGAGCCTTGGCAATGAGTTCTTTCCCTGAACCACTCTTGCCGGTAATAAGGACGCTATAGGGGGCGTTGCTAACCTTTTTCACCAGTTCTAATACCTCCCTGAGCTTTTCGCTTTTGCCAATGATGTTGGCGAACGAGGATTGTACTTTCTGCTGCTTCTTGAGGTTTTTGTTTTCGGATGCGATACGTTCATTTGCCCTCTTGAGATCGTCAAAGAGTTCGGCGCTGTAAATCAACAATGCCACCTGAGATGCTATACCGGTAAAAAGATCAAGGTCTGCCTTGGAAAATTCGTAATCTTTGCTCTTGCTTTCGATCTGTAAGATGCCCAAAGTTTTTTGAGGACATATAAGTGGAGCACACATGATAGAACGAGCGCCAATTATCTTTATGCTCGTACTGACCCTGGAATCCATTTGTGTATCCATGATGAGCAATGATTTTCGTTCGCTGATGGCACGCTGCGCAAGCGTCTGGCTCATGACATTCCCTTCTGCAGCCAACGTATGGTCTTTTGTGTGAATCGTTCGAATGGTCAATTGAGTGTCATCCGAATCTTGCAAAGCCACAAAACACCGCCCGGCATGGGGAAACATGGTAAAAACAATCTGAATGATTTCTTTCAGTAACGCATCGAGATCGAAGATATTTCCGATAGCCCTGGTAATGTCGTGGAAGATTTTCAGTCTCTTTTGGAATGGCTCAAATTCACCTTTATCTGTTGTTTCACGGCCAATTGTTTCGTCCACAGCTTCAATTGGCAACGGGTCTTTCGTAGCCATGATAATCTGGGTATATTCGGTGGAGGAAAATTCTGATGGGGAAGGATATTCGGAATCAGTATCTCGAAAAATCATGGTATACGGCCCGATACAGATTTTTTCACCGTTGGTTAATGAATGGGGAGAAGTGATCGGTTCGCTACCCAGAAAAACGCCATTCTGACTGCCCAGGTCTTCAATCAGATATCCACTAGCCGATTTGCAGATCCTTGCATGGTGCCGTGAGACAAGGAGGTCATCAAATTTAATATCAGTAGTGGATGCACGACCAATGATGGTAACATCCTTTAAAGGGTAGCTTTTTTTTTGACCGGGGATGGTAACGTCGATTAGTTCAGCCATACGAACAAAGGTAATTGCACAATGTCAAAGTAGAAGACCTCCCCTTCATCGTTCGACTGAGCTCACAACGAAGTCCCCTCCTTGCGAAGGAGGGGAAAGAGGGGTGGTTATAATATTTCACTTAATGTTGTACAATTACAAAAAAGACTGACTCTTTGAGGCATTTTTACCAGCAATGATTTTTAAAGTGTCAGCAATCGCATAATGTCGTTGCGTGTGGCATAGATTACCAGGGTGATGATGAGGCCAAAACCGATATATTGAGCAATAGAGAGCGTCCTCTGACTTACCGGAGAACCCTTGATTCGTTCGATTGCCAAAAACAGTAAGTGACCACCATCCAGCACCGGAATAGGTAAGATATTTAAGAGTGCAAGCTGAAGGCTCAGAATGCCCAGGAAATACACCAGCTTACCAAAACCCACATTTGCTGATTCATACGAAGCCTGAGCAATGAGGATAATCCCCCCAACATTCTTCGTCGAAAGTCTTTTGGAAAAGAAGCCCTTTAGTGTAAGATAAAGTCTCTGAACATTAATAATAGCCTTTTTTGTGCCTACGATGCACGAGCCAAACAATCCATATTGTTTGACTTCTGTCTTTTCCCTGAATTTTACACCAATACGGCCTGCAGCGCTCTTTTCGTCCTTCTGGGGCTCAATGGTAGATACAAATCGCTCGTTGCCCCGCATCCACTCAATTACCATAGGTTTCCCCTGTCCAGTGGTTACCATCTGCAGGAGGACATTCCACTCTTTTATTTCCTTTTCATCAAGAGAGGTAATCCTATCGCCCGGCTTTAAACCAATTTTCTCCGCAGGGAATCCTTCAACAAGCGAATCAACCTTTAGCCCATAAAAAGGTGTCAGGCTGCCCAGAAATTCTTCCTTAGCCTTCTCATCCTTGAATGGAATTTCAATCAAATTAACCGTTTTACTTCTTTTAACCGTAAAGATGCATGTTTCATCATCCTTCGAATCGGCAACAAACTTCCTGATATCCGAAAAGCCTGTCACGGGTATTGAATTAATTTCAAGAACCTCGTCACCTTTCATTAAACCAGCGCCATTTGCAATGCTGTTATTTTTCACACCATCTAAAATAGCAGTAGCACAAGAAATACCAAGCATCCGCCGGGTAACCCTGGAAGGAGTTACTTTTAGTTCGACCTCTTTATTGTCTCGCAGTACGGTAAGTGAAATTTCCTTCCCCGGATTCATAGCCTCTACCTCGCGGAATTCGTCCTCTGCGGAAATCCGTTTACCATTTACGGCGGTCACGATATCCTTGACCTGTATACCTGCATCCCTGGCCGGAGCATCATTATTTTCGAAGGCAAATATTTTATCAATTTCCAGACTTGTAGCCGGCATGATTCCGATGCGTTGGATACCATGCTCTTCATCGTACTTAGGTATGACGGTTACATCAAAAGTCTTATTGTCCCGCTCGACTTTGAGAGACACACCTGTAGCAGGGTTACTCAGGGCAACAATGGTAAAGAGGTCTTCAAAGTCCAGGTCTTTACTTCCATCGATTTCAACGATTTTGTCTCCTCGCTGAATCCCTGCCTCCCACGCAGGCCAGCCAGGCATGACCTGGCCTACGTCTGGGGTAATAAAAGGCACCCCGATCTGAAAGGCAACAACGAAAGCAATAAAGGCCAGGACGGCATTTAATGCAACACCAGCCACAAAAACAGAGGCACGCTGCCCGGCGCTTTTTGAAGAAAATTCCCACGAGGCTCCTGATTTTTCGTCTTCCGGACCTTCCCCTGCTAATTTGACATAACCCCCAAGCGGAACCAAGGAAAGCCGGTACTCTGTCTCCCCCCACTTCTTTTTAAATAGAGCGGGCCCGAAACCGAGCGAAAACACCAGGACTCTAACTCCTATCTTTTTTGCTACCAGGAAATGGCCCAACTCGTGAATAAAAATAAGCAATCCGATACCCACAATTACCAGTATGATATTAGTCGAAACGTTTACATAAGGCATTTTTTAGTCTCCTGTCTTGCCCAGGCATCTGCCGTTAAAATATCTTCCAGGCAAGGGTTTTTAATATAATGATGATTGTTTATTACCTTTTCTACAGAGGATGCGATCTCTGAGAACTTAATCTGACCATCCAGGAAGGCTTGCACGGCAACTTCATTGGCGGCATTAAGCGTTGCCCCCATGGTACCACCTTCCCTGGCAGCTTGATAACCCAGCCTTAAAGCTGGAAATTTTTCCATATCTGGTTTCTTAAACGTGAGACTTCCTATACTTGATAAATTTAATGGTTGTACACTGAGTGGCATTCTTTCCGGATATGTTAAGGCATACTGAATGGGCACCTTCATGTCCGGCATTCCCATCTGAGCAACAACCGACCCGTCACAGAACTCCACCATTGAATGAATAATCGATTGAGGATGTATCACAACGTCTATTTGTTCTACCTTCAAATTAAACAGCCATTTCGCCTCAATAATCTCCAGTGCCTTATTCATCAGAGTAGCTGAATCTATCGTAATCTTTTGCCCCATCTGCCACGTGGGATGTTTGAGGGCTTGCGCAGGACTTACATCGGAAAGTTTGTCCTCAGGGTAATCATAAAAAGGACCGCCTGACGCTGTAATAATAACGCGCTTAATTTCACTTAGCTTACCCGACTGAAGAGACTGAAATATAGCGCTATGCTCACTGTCCACGGGCAAAATCTGATTTTTCTTTGCCAATGACATCACGATATGCCCGGCCATAACCAGTGATTCTTTGTTGGCCAGTGCAAGAGTTTTCCCTTGTTGTATTGTCGCAATAGCCGCTGGCAAACCAACCGCACCAACTACGGCGGATACTACAATATCAACCTCTTCGTGTAAAACAATTTCTTCCAGACATTTGTTTCCGGTCAGTATTTTCAGGTGATTACCAGGAAAGCGGCGTTTCAGCTTTTCACCTAATTGAGAATCATTTAAGGCAACGTAGGTGGGTTTGAACTCTTCGACCTGCTCCGCTAAAAGCTCCCAGCGCGAGTTCGACGAGAGACCAACCACCCGGAATTTGTCCTTTAAATTCCGGACAACCTCGAGGGTATTTTTACCGATAGAACCTGTAGAACCAAGGATAACGATATTTTTCATTTTTACGACATGCGAGCGATTTCTTCCAGAAGCTCATCTACCATACGGTCTTCCGGTATCTTCCGCACCTTCTCACCCTTCTTAAAAAGGAATCCAAAACCCTTGCCGCCTGCAATACCAATATCGACCTCTCGAGCTTCCCCGGGGCCGTTTACCACGCACCCCATGATAGCGATCTGGAGATTTTTTTTATCACCCGGCAAACGCTGCCTCACCTGTTCCACAATATTTACCAAATCGATTTCACACCGGCCACACGTAGGACAAGAAATGAGTTCTACTCCCTCTCGCTTGTGAAACCCCAGCGCCTCCAGGATATCATATCCGGCCTTCACCTCCAATTCAGACGCACCCGTGTAAGAAACCCGCAGGGTATCGCCAATACCCTGGGAAAGTAACCCCCCTATACCAATAGCAGACTTGATTGTCGCCAGACTCGGTGGTCCCGCCGCTGTAACTCCCAAATGCAAGGGATAATCACACTGTGCTGCTATTAAACGATAAGCGTCTAATGTTGAAGGGACATCGGACGCCTTGAGTGAAAGTACAATATCTTTAAACCCTAGTGATTCGAAATGCTCGCAATATTGCAAGACAGTTTTAACCATCAGTGTGGTTAGTTCTTCATGTTCGTCACCTTCGCCGCGCACTGAACCTGAATTCACACCAATACGAATAGGAATACCTCTGTCTTTTGCAGCTTTTACAACCTCTTCCAGCTTTTTCCTGTCCTTCATGTTTCCCGGATTAATTCTTATTTTATCAACCCCCTGGGCAATGGCTTCCAGTGCGAGGTGATGCCCAAAGTGTATGTCGGCAACCAGCGGGATTTTTATTTGCCTCTTAATAGCGCCAAGACACTTGGCTGAAACAATTGTAGGAACTGCCACACGAATAATATGGCAACCAATTGATTCCAGCTCTTTAATCTGCTGAACGGTTGCATCAATGTCCTCGGTGTGGGTCTTGGTCATTGTCTGTACGGATATTGGATGATCTCCCCCAATCATCACCCCACCTGCATGAACCACCCGTGTTTTTCGTCGTTGAATCATATAATTTCTGGTAAGTTAAATAATCTAATTCAGAAAATTGCATAGCAAAGGCTCACGAACCTCCAATTTCAAGATGGTCAATTATATTAGTAATTTACAGACTTTGTCAAATGCAAACTTAGTAAACACCTTTTTGATTTTAATATTTAGTTTTTAAATCAGTTACGATTATCCCTGTGGTGCTTATGTAAACAAAAAAATTCCAGTGAGGTGCAAGCCTCACTGGAATTCTATGTAAAGGGCATACAACAAATATGCCCATAAGGCGACAAAACGCCTTAACTCACAAATTATCTTCTTCTCTTTAATTCAAAACTGGAAGTTGTGGCCTTTCCGGCTTCTACAGTAACCTCCTGAGACGCTTCTTTCAGTTTCTCATGCCATGTCTTAACAACGTATTTCCCAGGCGGAACGCCTTCAATGGTATAGTTTCCGTCTTTCTCCGTAATAGCAAAATATGGGTTTTCAAAGGCAACCGCATATCCTGCCATTTCAGCATGTACGTTGCAAAGAAGAGGCGTTTCTCCTACAACATCGAAAAGCACTTCTTTAACAACACCTGTTGGATACGTACCCAAATTAAATTGCAAGGCAGCAGTGGGAGGAGAAAATACATTGTGGCGAACTGCGTCGCTATTAGGGAAGTCCGCTGTTGTACCCTTCTGCATGGCTACAACACGAGGCACATAGGTAAGATTGATCTGGTCTATAATTGCATGTTCTGCAGGAGGGACAAATTTATTATCCCCAACTTTTTCAACAAAAACTATCGCATCTGCATTATTCCTCATCTTCTGACAAGTTACAACGCCTGTAATAGAACCTGCATTGTCAACCTTTGGTAGATTTTTAACCACCTTCTTTAACTTTTGCTGCGCATCCTCCAGCTTCTTTGTCGCTTCAGCAGCCTCTTCGGGCGTCAGGGCCTTCTTCTCTTCAGCCTGAGACCAAACACAAGAATTGTAAGAAAATACAACACAAGACGCTGCAAGTATCCCTGCAATCAAATATTTTTTCATAAATTCTTTTCTCCTTTACACAAAATTTAAGAAATCCCAAAATTAAACGAGCTAACAAATGTTTTACATAGCATCTGTTAGCTCGTTTTTAACCTTACATAATCTATCTTATGCCTTTTCTACCTTAATTAACTCACCGTTAAGGTACTTTTTCATGAAGTCGTTTTCATTACCCGTTGTATAACCTGTCTTTGCCGGTTCCCATAACCCCTTCCCACCAATACCACCATCTTCTGCCTTGGTAACCTTTACCAATGTCTCCTTCGGAACGGTATTGATCCCGTGGTTATCAGCCTCAAAACCGAAAACAAACTTCATACCAATCTTAGCTTTATGGAACAGACTGTCAAGCTGATGCATCGGCATTGACCAATCCCTGGTAAGACTCTGCTGAGAACCGTAACGGAAACTGGATTGATACCCAGTACCAGCAGCCAGAGCCCTACCGTCTGGTCTTGTTTCATGTGCCTTCACGGTTCTTTCCGTTGCAATCCACGAAGAGTGCTTAATCATCGTTACGCCGTAAGGATAGGATGAATTATACTTTGCCCTCAGCATAAGCCTTGAAACCTTATAGAAAGGGTCACTTGGCTTCCAGCCTTCGTATGGCCTATCGGCTGGGTTAGCATCCACGTAAACATAATCACCGTCATTAATACCCAAATCTTTCGCTGCCGCTGGGTTTATATTAATTTGATGTTCACCGACACCTGGCATTCTCTTGTCCATTCTGTACGGATCACCAAAGTTGTTATTCCAAATAAAGTTCCAGTCTGTTACTGCCCATTGTGAATGCACCGTATGTCGGGATTTAGGCGTTACACAATAGAACTTATATCCTTTCTCCCATAGGAAGTTCTTTGTCTGTTTTGTATCAGACCACGACTTCTTGATATTCCTGACAGTTCTCTCATCCCAGTGTTCTGCATTCTCAGGCACGCCGTAATCATCCGGACGGATATAGGGATTCGTGCTTACGATTACGTTTGGTAAGTACTGAGTTGCTTCAGGCCCTTCACGATGCACAATAAAATTCTCGCCGTACTCAATGACCTCTGATTCATCATTGTAAGCCTGCAGTCTTCCCGTTGGTGTATAGAAAGGAATACTTTCGTGTACCTGTTCCCAGAATGGCTGCCTTGGATAAGTCCTGTAATTTAAAAGGGCAACGCCAGGTTCGCCGTATTTACCATTTATTATATCATCAAAAGTGTACCCCTTCGAAGTCGTACTACCATCCAGCAACCTGTTGATATACACCTCTGGTCTTCCCTCTAGTGCAAATTTCCAGAAGTCCCTGAACCTCATATCCCTGAGCAATTCTCCCAGTTTAGCAGCCATACCTGCAAGCACCATCACATCATCCTTGGAGTCATTAACTGGCCTTATACCACCCTTCCATATTTGGAAGAACGGATTTGAGCATGAACTCGTAATCTCGTGGGTCTCAAACTCCATCCATGAATTTGCCGGGAAAGCAAAGTCAGCATACTCGATTGAACCTGTCATCTCTATATCGGTAGACATAATCTGCTCAATATTGGGGTTCACATTCTTAAGCATTTGATACACATGCTTCGCATTATTGATCAGGTTTACGTTGGTAAACCACATAATCTTGGTAGGCGTCGGCATGTGCGTTTTACCCGTGAAGACCTTACGACCGTATTTTGGCGTATTAACAATCAATGGTCTGTCATTATGGTTCCAGTAAGCGACTTCTTCATCGTAAGCACGACCTTTTACCTTTAACTCCATTGCAGGCGCATTTGGATCAAGATTTGGGTTAAACACATCTTCAGCAACATATCCATAGAAACCAGGTCCACACCACTTTGCTGACTGGAAATTACCAGCCTTATAATTTCCTGCCCATGTATGACCACCTGAACCATGATAACCCACATTTCCCGTTAGCATTAACGGCAAATACGTAGACCGGTTCATCAGCGTTGCATGGAAGTAGTGATTAATACCTTCGCCGTAGTGAATAGCGACCGGCTTTATCGTTGCAATATCATGCGCTAATCTTACGATAAGCTCTTTTGGAGAATTTGTCATTTCGACTACGCTGTCGATATCATAATCTTTAAGGTGTATCTTATACATCTCAAAGAGCGGCATGACTTCGACCTCTTTACCGTCCACTGTTTTTACCTTGAATGTACCATCAAGGACTGGATCAATCCCTTTAGCCACCAGTTTATCACCAACATCATCCCTGGTAATCGGTTTTGGACCATTCGTCTTGGCATCCCAGACAACAAAATCTCCTACAATTTCCCTCTGGTCATCATGCAAACCTTGAATCTTGTAACTTGCACCATGTGAAATATCTTCTAATTTGTAATCAGGGAAGATATCCTTGGGTTGCAGTCTCTTTAAGGTATCTGTCCTGACAAGTAATGGGAAATCGGTAAACTTCTTTACATAATCTGCATCATACAGCTTCTCGTCCATTAATATTTTCGTCAAGCCCAGGAAAAGTGCGGTATCGGTATTACACTTTATCGGTATCCAGTAATCTGCCTTTTGAGCAGATGGACTATATTCAGGTGTAATAACAACGAGTTTTCCACCTCTCTCCATAACCTGGGTAAGCCAGTGCGCCTCAGGCATCTTATTTTCAATGAGGTTTTTCCCCGTTTGGATGACCAGCTTCGAAAACCGAATATCATTCATATCGACGTCAGAAGCTTGCAATCCATGAGAAAACGAATGGCCTGGAGCCTGATCACCATGCCATGTGTAATTCGACCAGTTCCTCCCGCCTAATGCCTTATCAGCACCAACTCCCCTATTATGACTATCAACCAAGGACAACATATTATTAAACCTATACATACCATATTTACCAATAATACCTAATGCCCCCATACCACCACGACCTTTGAAAGTACGTGTACCGGCGCCCTTCATGGCATCCACCATCTCTTTCGGATAGCCCTGTTCTATAAGCTTTTTAGCGCCTTCTTCACCACTGTACTTTTTAGTAATATGGATAATCCCTTTTGCAGCATAAGTCCAAGCATCATCCCATGAGGCCTTTAATAGTTCATCCTGGCCTCTGGCATCAAACATATACTTTGATTTATTTTCTGGGGTCAATTCTGGAAACCCGTCATCTGCCCACTGTTTCCATCCCTTTCGAATAAGTGGATATCTTAACCTGTAAGGACCATAAACCCTGCGATGGAACGTGTACCCTTTTAAGCACCCCCTGGGGTTCCAGTTCCTCGTGGCTTTGTTTCCATACAGGTCTGAGTAATTCTGATGGTCATAATTCTGCTCAACCCTCATAACCACTTCATTTCTAACAAACGCCCTTACCCTGCAGCCATGGGTGTCATTCGGCGAGCAAACAAAGGTAAATGTACGATCGTACCTATATTGATCGCGATACACACTTTCCCATGCACGATCAGGATAGGCATCCAACGGATTTCCCACTTCCACAGCAGGCTTCAATAACCGAAATGCCATTGCCTTATTTGCAATGGTAAAGGTAGCACCTGTCGCACCTGCCATCTGTAGGAAAGTTCTCCTGGTAAGTTTCATATTTCCTACTCCTTTCTCAATGTAAAACAATTTATATAAAAAATTTTACCTATAAGTATGATATTAACAAACAGTGACCCTAACCTTGTATGCCTCTACACATTGTCCACATACGCCGTCTTCTGGTTCCCAATGGGGAAAATCCTTTTTTATCGCATTCACAAGATAAGCATCTGGTTCAATATTTTCCGCCCAAAGGTAAGTACGAAATTGACATAGCGGACATTGAGCGCCAGGAAAGATGTTTTTTTTCTTTTTAAGAATCTGCCCTACAGGCAGTCCGTCAGAAATCTTTATCACCTCATTCACATCTTTTGCCATCCTCAATATCTTATCGTGTGTCAAACTTTCCTCTTGCCAGAGGACATCAAAAACAGCAATTTTCACTTCGTCAGGAATCTTTTTATAGAGAGATTCAAATTCTCTGTATCTGTTCTCCTTATCCGATATCGTCTCTCTTCCCTTCCTGATCAATCGGCCATCGACAAAAATATCCCAGAAGGTACTATATCGCTCCTTAACAATACTTTCTTCCATAGGGTTACCACCGAGTCGTTCGTCACGATAGCCGTATGACTCGCTGAGCATGTCAGAGGCGTGCATCAATTCATGTCTGACTAATTTCTTTAGATAAGGAATTTCCTGAAAGCGATCTGATAGCAATTTAACAACAATCCTTTTTTGGCCAGCCTCCTGGTTCATCCCTTTTGTAAGATAAGAACCTTCGTCAAAAGGATTCACCGCCTTCGCAATCACTCCACCGGCAGCCCTTCCTTCAAGCTCAGGAAATTCATCAAAAATTTCTTTTATCACCTTTGGAAACTCGAGTTTTTTAAAGAATACCCACTCAATCTTTTTAAACTGTGAAGACCTTTCATCTAATGGAAAATTTTCGTATACCGGATCTATAGATGAATGATATTCGAGGGCGAAGGCAAAATCCCCCTTCTGTTCCCTCGCCTTTAGTTCTCCAAAGACTACCTCTTCAATCAAACTTGGATCAAATTCCAGCTTCATAATCATTCCTCATTGAAATCTTCAGAAGATGCGCAAGACAAACACTCATCGGAAGCGCCAGCCACTGCCTCCTGATTGAGATCGGATTCCTTATATACATCAGTCTTAATACCCATTAATTGCATTTCCAATCGCATGAATTCTTTTGTCGAGGCTGATAAAGCAACGCAAAAACCTTCTCCCGCCTTTCTTCCGAAGATAACTGCAAAAAGAGGCACCCACTTCCCAATATGCTCTTTCAAAAACTTCTTTTGCGCATCCACGCATATCTGTACCTTTTCATCGCCGTGGTTTTCCAATGCATATGCCTGCTTGTAGAGCAGAAAATGCATAAATTCCAACTCTACACTAACATGGTCACAACGTTCCCTCTCAACATCAGAAGTATCCACCCCAAAAGCCTTGTAAAAGCCCTGGATGTCGCCCAGCTCATGAACCTGCTGAAACACATGCGCCGCGCCGAACTGTGTCTCATACAAAGGACACTCCTTCGACATTGTATGCCCTACAATACGCCGATAATCTCTTTGTAGGGTTTCAATGGCTGTAGCAGCGAATAAACCATGAACTTCTTCCAGACATTTTTTTAACTCGGCACCGTCCTCCATATCCTCGTAACAGAGCATCAAATCCTTCACGTGTTCCTGAAAATCAGGGCTTTTCAGCATCGAGAGGTTTTTCTCTTCGGGGTAAAGGAAGCACGCAGACAAAATCTGATACATCGCGCTCCGCACAAGCAAATTCTTGACGCTGGACGCAGCTTGTTGATCCAAAAGACTACTACTATCAACTCCCATAATAAACCTCAATTCTAAATTGAATTGTAATGTTTCGGGTCTCTGATATGGATTGGTTCTTCGATTGTAGTCCGCACAATTTCTTGTCCATCCTCACCGAATCCAATAACCGTATCATTGTACATCTCAAACTTCTTGCCGTGAATCGTCGTTTCAAAAACTTTCGGGCCTTCCTCAATCTTGTATTCAAATATAATAGCTTGAGCCATCCTGAATAACGACATAACCGCGAGTCTTTCGCGAGAAGGCACCATAAATTTATCAATCGCTTCATCTACACCAGGACCGAACATCTGCCTTAAATATGACCTTGGCGCCCATCTGGGAGGAATATAATATATGTTAGGTTCTGTCCCAAACTGAGGATAAAGCGGTAATGCCAGCTTATCATGCTTGATCAACCACGTAACCGGATTTTTTGGATTATCATCCAAAAACCCTTGTAAACGAATTTGACCTACACAGGCTGACATACACCTAGTTTCCATAGGACGCCCCTTCGTCAAAGGATCTTTTCCTTCAACACGCGGATAACAGGCTATACACTTCTCGCTCACCCTGGTTAAACCTCTGTACATGGGCTTCTTATATGGACATTGCTCTACACATTTTCTGTAACCTCTGCATCTCTTCTGGTCAATAAGAACAATTCCATCTTCTTTTCTCTTGTATATAGCCTTCCTCGGACATGCCGCTAAACAACCAGGATAGGTACAATGGTTACAAAGCCTCTGGATATAAAAGAACCAACGACTATGTTCGGGTAACGAAGAATATTCATCCGACTTATTACTTTTTGCAACGTCTTCGCCAATGTTTGGAGACCTCCATTCCTTGTCTTCGGGAATGTATCCAACTGCCCACTGATTTAGGTTCTTCTTTGAGGCTGCTTCAAATATCGTATCACCCTCATATACTCCATAGGGTGATAATTTTTCATCCTTTTCATCCGTATACCAGGTATTTTCACCATTATCAATTAACTTGAGCGTCTTAACGTCCCAGGATTGTGGATAACCACCATACGGTTTGGTTTCCACATTGTTCCACCACATATGCTCCTGGCCCTTGTTATAAGTCCACGCACTCTTACAGGCCATGGTACATGTTTGACAGGCAATACACCTGTTGATGTTAAATATGGCCGCAAATTGCCGTTTTGGTCTGGATTCAAAATAGGGATACTCCATGCGCCTCCCTAAGTGCCAGTTATGTACTAACGTCATTTTCCAATCCTCCTTAAATTCTTTATCCTAAAGAGTCTACTATTGCCAAGCTACCTTTTCCAGCGTTGCAGGATGCCATTGAGTAGATATGTTCTTTTGCCCATTTCTGTCTTGTTCCCCGCCGTTCCATATCGCCATATTAAAAAATGCATTTCCACCAGGAACCAACTGTACATCATGTGGATCCTGTGTAATTAATGAACGATACATAATTACCGTCCACACACCATCCTCATAATGGCTACATCCATTTACATCCTGATGGTCTTGAGTAGTAAGCGTACCAAAGCCTTCTGCATTTAAATCTTCTACCGTTCTGCCACGACCTGGCTGGGAAAGCAAATTGTTGGCGGCCCTTCCTCCCGACAAAACTTCCACGCTTGTTATTAATTCTCTGTGATAGTAAGCACTGTAAGGGTTGAAATTAAAATCATCGTGCATATTCGGATATTGCGCCTCTACGTCTTCCAATTCACCTTTAACCAGTAAATCTGCCTCCCAATCAGCCTTCCAGTGCCAGAGGTTCGTTGGTTTTTCTCTGTCCCCCATCCTTGGACTAAAATGTTCTGCTGACGTTATTTCGACCGCGCCTAAAGGGAACATCAAAGCCACAGCATCCCTGAACTCCTGAACGGCAATTGTCCTTGCGTTTCTTGTTGGGTCTTTCCAGGTAATTTGAAAATAAACCGTAATCCCATCATGCACTGCCTTTACTTCCGCACTGGTCACAGAACCTCCACCATTTGGAAATGCCTTGTCCTGCTTTTGGAGCGTAATATTAACTGGCTTCGCATCATTAAAAGCACCTTTCAAAGATTCCACATCCATGTGATAAGGTTTGTCCATTTGTACGTATTTTACTTCCAATACCTCTTTTGTTGGGGTAAATTCCTCATCGTTCATACCCTTAACTCCAGGAGCAGGTTCCTCAGCCGCAAATAACGTTGCGCTAAGAAAAACCGCCCCAAGTAGGGGTATACTAAATACCTTAAACAACGAAAATCCTTTATTCATAAATCCCCTCCTTCTAAAAACTCCTACCCATTTATTAATACCCATTAAATTTTTCAAGAATTATCAATCTCATGTTTTGAACAATAACAACTCATCAGCTACTAATTTGGCAAATTTCGTTCCCCATTTTAAAACAACTCACAATATATAAAATATGTACCTTAGTTGTTTATTTTCACTACACTATGAAAATTTAGAGATACCGAATTTTATTACGGATTCCCTGTATAACATTTCTTTATTGAAATACATAGTGCAACTCGGAAACAGTCTTAATACATTTGTTGTCATTCAAATTACGATTCGAGTATTATAATCACACAAAGTTATTCATTTATTTTATCAGCAAAAAAAGATTTGTCAAATTTTGTGAAATGAAGTATCGTTCATGAGATTGCTTTTTGCCTCATCAACAATATCGGTCGTTATCTCTTTGTAACCCTTCTCCTGGGCATACTTCTCAATTTTTATCCTGATCATGTTCCTAATGAATGAGGGAATGCGTTCTGTTTGTGTTTTGGCTTCTTGCGTCCAAACAACAGGATCATGTGCTTTTATGGCGGGTTTTTCCCGAACTTCCTGAGTACTCTCTGTGCACTCTTCGCATCTGTTTTCATTATGCAAATGACTGTTACTAATCAACGTAGCCTCTTTTCTATTTGTTGATACTCTTTGAAATTCCGAGCCAGCAGTGGTGGCTGTACGCTCTGCCTCTAAATTTCCCCCGGTAAGCAATATATTGCACGGCGACAACCTCAGTAAATTTTCTGTCGTGCTGCCAATATCCAGCCCATTCGTGTTATGAACTCCCGTACGACCCACAATTAACAAGGACGGTTGTTCTTTTAAAATAAACTTGAGTATTTGATCATAAGGCTTGCCGTCCATCAAGATGGAGTTAATCTCAACACCAGCATCTTTTGCCATGTGATCAGCCCGATCCAGGTGCCCCTGGTATATCTTTGCCAGTCCTTTATCGATAATCTCTTCGTGGAGTGTTTCCTGTTCCTTAAATCTGAAAACTTGCCCTGCTTCCTTTGAAAGCACCTTTGCGATACTCTCAAATGCAACCCTGTGGTAATGAGGATCAAACACAGAAACAGAATCGAGTTTCAGATTAAATAACTGGGCAAACGATAAGGCAGACTTCACACCGGCAACAGACTGTGAGCTTCCATCAACAGCAACTACTGCCTTTCCCTCAAAACAGTTATTTTTTACCACAAGGATGTCTGTCTTAATTCGTCTGACAACACGCTCACAAACGCTTCCAAGAGAGCAATTATCTACAGCTGCTAGCCCTTGAGCCCCCATAATCACCAAGTCGTAAAAATTTTCCTGGACTTCCTTAATAATTTCATAATAATTTTTGCCTTCCAACAAAAGTCCTTTGTGAGGGACGGCAGCCTGAAGACATTTTTTGTCAAACACATCCAAATATGACTCGGAAATCAACTTGAGTCCCTGGTTAATTAAGGAAGTGTGAAGGTCTCGTTGTCGTTGGAGTACGGCTTCGTCCTGGTATTGCTGCGGCAAACCTTTTTCCATATCCCGAAACCGTCTTTGGTGCAACGATGCGTCATAGACATGACATCCCACCAATTGGGAATTAAATTTTCTGGAGAGTTCGATTCCTAAATCAATGCAATAATCAGAATGGCGTGAATTGTCAATTGCAATGAGTATCTTTTTATACATAAAGATGTTTGAACTGGTTGTTCTCTATCGCGGTAACGATTCTTTCCTGAGCTTCTTCCATTCACCAATAGCGCCGATTGCCAAAGCCAGGGTAATCACAATAAGAAATAACCACCGTACTGACGATTTAAATGCACTGGACTTCTTAACTTCAACAACTGTTTCTTTTGCTGCAACCGCCGTATTTGCGGCTTCCTGCGTTGAAAGACCACGAATATATGCGACCAGTTCTTTGATCCTTTTTTCCGAAAGTGTTTTTCCCCATGGAGGGCAAAGATTAGATTTATCTACCGCTTTCGACCCGTCCGTAATGGACTTTATCAATTGGTCATCAGTCCTCTTTTTCATGTATTCTACGTCAAGGAAATTTCGTGGTTTCGGCTTCAAATCTATTGTAAAGAACGTTCCGTCTCCTTTACCTTTCGTCCCATGACACGGTGAACAATAATATTCAAAAGTCTTTTTGGGAGATAGTAAAAAAACTTGCTCACGTGGAGAAAAATCTAAGTTTTCGGCCGTAGCTATACCGCCTAAGGCGCCCAACAAAACAAATGAGCCTATAATTACCATTTTTTTACACGTTGGAAAATAACCCATTATTCTTTTCCCTCTTTTTTCTGCACATGATCTGTCAGGAACCCCACCAGTGACTTTAATTCATCGTCCGAAAGCCCAAAGTTTGGTTCTACAGCCTGCGGATTTGCCTGTTGTGGATTTTTTAAATGATAGAGCATGTATGCCGGCTGTAATCGATCTCCTACCGTTTGAAGGTTAGGACCAACGACGCCACCACCCTTGGCTCCTTCCGCATGACAGGTATTACATCCCTTTTCGTAAAAAAGCTTTTCTCCGGCAGCAACAACATCTGCTGAAGGCACCCCACCCTCGAATGGGTTAGGAAGGGGCTCTTTTGTATGAAGATTCTTTTCAATATACTCTGTCGCAGTTTTTGCCTCTTCTTCAGTTAAATTAAACTTCGGCATTTGCTGACTGAGCGGACGGATAATATCGGGTGCTTGCAAAAACGCCTTCTCCCAGTTCATATGAATCTTACTGCCAGTAAATGTTAAATTGGGTGCATAGGTACCACCTTTATTTTGTATCCGATGACAGCTCAAGCAGCGTATTTCATACAAAAGTTTCTCAAACCCTGCTAACCCTTCACGTTTCTTCTCCACCACAGGCATGAGTTCTGAAATTCCCTTTATATCATGACAGACAAAACATCTTGCCTTCTCGACAATATCCCTGCCTTTTTCAAGAAGGGCAGTATCTTTTCTGATATTGTTAAATTCTTTTTCAGTTAATATTTGAACTTCTGGTTCAGCAGTTTTTGTTTCCTTGGCCTCACCCTCTTCCTCTTCTTCTTTTTCTTCAGGTATAAACTGAGTATCACGCATTACGAATTCAACAATACCTCGTAAATCGCTATCCGTAAATCGGAATTGCGCCATCATGGTATCGGGAAAATGATTCTTTGTACTACCAAGCCAGTCATACAACCAGTTCCTGTTAATCTTTGTTGTAATTTCGCCCATATCTGGCCCCACGCCTACGTTTCCGCCAACACCTTTTATCGGATGACAGATGGTACAACGCGCACGCCCCCATACACCTTTCCCATTGTTATAGACCTTATCCATCTTGTCATATTCATCCTCTGAAAGCTCATCCTCTTTTTTTAACAGAAATGCATCCCATGCAATCTGTGGTAATTCTTTTTCTTTAAGGCTGCTCAAAAAAACAATGACGGCTTTGATCTCCCCGGAATCCAATCCAAGATTTGGCATCTTTGCATTTGGAACAACCTTTTTGGGATTGGCAATCCATCTGGAAATCCACTCCACATTAGCCTTATTGATAATATTCGCCAACGGTGGACCATTTTTAACCCTCTTATAAGGATCTTCGAGTTCAAATGGCAACGTAGACCATTCCGCTGGAATACGATATTTTTTGTCTAAATCCAGAAACATGGAATCGATTTTTCTTTCCTGCCCAAAGGAAACATTCACAAAAACTATCCATGGTAGACCTACTATGGCTATTAAAACCAATATTTTTTGCAAACTAGCGAATGACCTTAACCTCATTAAAAACTCCTTAACAAGATGTTGTTTTTATTACTGTTCTTCTTCCAATTTCGGTGGGAATCTACGTAATCTTGCAACAAACCACATCTCAATACTTGCACCCATAACAATTGCAATCAATACATAAACAAAAACCGTTTTGGGTACTGCTTTTTCAAGCGATACATAATACCATGATGAAACCGATTTTTGACCGGCAACATCGCTATTCGAACCATCCCATACCGCAAAAGCTATAGGAATGAGTTTTCCGATTTCAAATTGAATATCTCCTTTTGCATCCTCCGTTTTCAAAGGTCTCCTCATCACAACCATCCACCTTCCATTTTTATAGATCCCTTTTCCTGTGACGTTCTGGCTCTCCGGGGGTTGCGTTACAATACTTTTAAATCCCTTTGCATTCATTTCAACCACTGTCCCTGGCTCTGCGTCAGGCGCCTCAATAATCGATCCAAATCCTTCGCCCCAGTACGCCTTCCAACTCCACAGATTTACCACTCCGCTGGAATCTCCCATTGCAAAATATGGCTTCTTTAACGATTCTGGAATTTTTGTTGGAAACTGCAAGGATACGGCGTCTCGGAAGATTTCTTCTTGTTTATTCGTTGAATCATCCCACTCAACCAAAAAGGCAATTTCATCCTTATTGTACAAAGCACTAATCATAACCGCATCAATTGAAGGGGCCCAATGTCTGGGACTGGTGAGGATTTGCCCTGCCAGCGGAACCTCTACCGGTGTGGCCTTACTCCAGTTCTCATCTAATGGTTCCGTCGGTAATTGTTCACCTTCAAATAACTTTACTTTAACCACCACATCAGACGCCATATCTTTCGATAAACTTTTCACATAGTGAGCAACATGCCAACGGTCTTCGTCAGAAAGTTTTTCTAAATAAGAACCCATAGGGGTCTCATTAAATCCAGTAGATATCGTACGATAAATATCTTCAATCGCATTACCACCTTTAAAATTCCATGCCTTGGATAAATCCCTTGCTCTATAAGGCATATTCCATTCTGTTTGTAAAGCTACCGTTAAAGGACCATTCCCCCGCCCATCCTCGCCATGGCATTCAAAACACTTCGTCTCCTTAAATAGCTCCTGCCCTCTTTTTATGCTATCCGGGGTCGAGGCAACTGACACTACCGATACTACCTTCGGGGCAGTGTCTTTCTTGAACTGTTCGTTAAAGGTCTTGATATAATAAATTGCTTGCCAGCGTTCTGTTTCTGAAATCGTGCTCCAGAAAGGCATGGCCGTTCCTTCTATACCACTGGTAATAATTCTAAAAAGGTCTTCGTCTGTGGGAACGGAACCAAATGGAGTAGAACGAACCTTATACTCATTTCTCGTAAAATTCCTGGGTTTTGGAAACATCGTTTTCGATGCAGGACCATCACCCTTACCTTCGATTCCATGACAATACCAACACCGCTTTTCGTAAACCTTTTTCCCTTCTGCAATGGTTTCTGGTGTTTCAGACAACTTTTGCGCTACCTCATGTTTATAAGTTCTAAACAAGTGCGAAGTCTGTGCTGATACCTCAGAACGTCCTACAAAAACACCTGTCATTACTACGACTAATCCCAAACTAATAAAAACACTTTTAAACGCTTTTATCATAGTATTTACTTGCTCTTCTATCCGTTGCTGTTGATAAATTAATCACCTTTAACAGTTAAGAACTAAGCCTCCATTTTATAAAAGCACGATATTATTCAAGCTTTTCCCTTTGTCGAGGCATAGCACCAGCCGTATCATATTCACCCATAATAATCTTCCAGATTTCATCATCCTTTAAATCGTCTTTCCATGACGGCATCGCTGAATCCCATGGGGTAGACTCCGACGGGAGACCAGGCCCCCCTTCTTTAATACGCCAAAAGAGATAGTTGTCTACTACCGTTGCAATCGTTCCTGGATCCTGAAAATTAATCGGTCTCAGACGGAACGAATTTGAAAACGGTCCGTTGCCATCCGCTTTTGAACCATGACATGGACGACAATAGGTTTGGAACAGAATCTTTCCTTCTTCGATGCATTTTCGTTGTGTTTCAGCATCAGTTTGACGGAATGGATTATCAAGTTTTTCAAACTCTTGTGGAAGGGTAGGATGCTGAATCCTTAATTCCACCGGTGATGCAGCACCTGGAATAGACCCTGAATACACAAACCATCCGATTATTACAGGGAAACCAATAAAAAGTATCTTTTGTAATAAATTTTTTATTGTCGATCCACTCTCCGGTAATAGAAAGCCCAGAAAGTCAGCAAATTTTTGATTACTCGTGGTTGCATACACCAGACCCGCCAAAATTCCCATAATCATATACCACATCATCAGGGTGCTTGGCGTGGGCATAGTATGATCTTTCGCCATTAACACCTGAAAAATCTTCGGGGAAGCATATTTGAGGAACAAAAACAAGCAGATAACTGCAGTGATTACCCATATCATTAAAAATTTACTGCGTTTTTTAGCCATTAATACACTCCTAACTAGTGATTCCTTCGCATAAACAACAACGTCATTGACCTATTTCAAACTCTGTAAAAAGGATACAATCCCGTAAAAATCCTGTACACTTAACATCTCACCAATATTTCCCGGCATAATCGAAACATCCTGTTTTTTCATTTCCTGGATCTCACTTTTAGCAATAGCCACCTCTTCGATCTCACCACTTTCTTCTTTTAACAAGACAATCTCTTCCTCAGTTTCACTCTTAATTAAGCCATTATAGGGTATCCCATCTGTTGTTATCACATACATCGTTTCGTACCCTTTTACAATCTTCGCACTTGGCTTCAGGATAGATTCCAGAAAATATTCAGGAGTCTGAATAGCGCCAATCCCCGTAAGCTCTGGTCCCACTTTCTCGCCCTTGCCATTCACAACGTGACACTTTCCACAGGTAACCGGACGAGTTTCATCAAAGAATACCTTTTCACCTTCTTTTGCATCAACAACCATCGGTGGTACCCATGGTTTTAGTTTTTTCTTTGATGCCTCAGGTATTTTATCCTTATATTTCATAAGGGCACCGATGTCTGGTTCTCCACCTAGTGTCTGAAGATACGCCAAAACAGCCAGTATCTTTTCGCGAGACAACATAATAGGCGGGTCAAACACTTTAGGCATAATTTTATCATAGCCTTTAACGATATATTTCTCGGGTTCTACTATGGATTCTACCATATAATCCAAACCAGAAGACAAACCCAACTCTTTTGCCCGCTCTTCAGCCCTACCTGACAAGCCATCCTGATCAGGACCTCTTGTAGCGCTTCCGCTCGAACCTATCTTGTGGCAGGTACTGCACTGTCCGTCACCCCAAAATATCTTTTCGCCAGATTCAGGACTTACCCCTCCCGCCGACTCGCCGCCACCCGTACCAGAAAGACCGGCCACATACATCGTAATATAGATATAGAATCCTATAACTACAAGACCAAATGCCGTAATTTTTAGCATGCTTTTATTCATAAGTTTTCTATGCCTTCATTTCGCTATCTTGAGATTTTAACCTGATTAAACATTCTCCCTAATTCATCCCTCTGCAATTGCACACATTAACTTCTGTCATTCGTTTGATTCAAAATCTACTCCTCATAGTCTGCAGAAACTTCCCCATATTCATGTTCTTTTGCTTTTTCTTTTTTGTCACCGAGACCGGCCAACCAAAACACAAAAGCTACCAGACCCAGGAAGAGCACCACAATCAAGCCTACTATCCTGCCCATGTATGCCAGCGATGGGGTGTACGCCCATTGTGAAGTATCTTGCAAAATGCCATAAACATGCCAGTCCATTCTCAGTCCTGATCGTATGAAGCCCATCAATCCCATCAGAATGACAATAACTACACACAACAGAATCAACGCATACTGTGACCGCACTGGCATCTTCCCCCACTCAATCCCTCCTACAAGCTTTGCCTTGCGGAACATGAAAACATCAATGATGGCGTTCATAATCAGACAACTCATTACAATTGCAACCTGTGTTACCGACAAGTATCTCAACACCAGGTTTGCCTTCTGCATAACCTCGAAGCCATAATACCAGAAGTAGAGCACCGCAATGCACGCAGTAACTGCGAATAATATAGCCTGCCCTAATTTTCCTTTATTTTTAAAGGTTAAATATGCAGCTAAACATATCGCAAATGACTGGATATAAAGCGCACGTATGATTGGCTTCATAAAAATCTTTATGTTGGCATCTAATTCTACAAAATTAAGCGAAATAGCATAAGAAACCAGCATCAGCAAACAAAAGATCACGGCAGAAAATATTCCAATCTTACCAGATTTCCCTTGTTCCGAAAATGGCACCATCTCTCCTTTGTTACTTCGCCGATAAATCAAGAAGGAAAAGAACGTAGCAAGAATTATCAAATTGACCACGGCATTTTTCGCCGCCATAACCCCAAAATATTTAGAGAAAGGGTGATATTGTTCACCAATCATCGCCCTCTCTTCTCCACTCAGCGGCAGATTATGCGGTGTCAACCAGACCGCAAAACACATAAAGATTACAAAGATGAGGTATTTGAAAAATTTTGTGTATCGCTCTGAGCCCCTAATCCTACCCATTCCAAGCCATAGATAATAATTCACACCGATAAAAAGCATGCCAATCAGGATGGCCTGAATAATAAATGTCCATGAGAAGGCGCCTCCCATCATAATATTACCCATCACAGGACTGGTACTATACACTTCACGTCCAAGCCAATATCCTGCAAATGGTAAGGGGATCAGCGCTCCAACTCCTATAAAGTTTCCGACATAACCCATCCAATCATAATGCGCCTTTTCCTCTTCAGATTTCGAACCTAGGAATTTTACCGCGGCATATGCACCTACCACAAATCCACCAAAGCACACATTTGCAATCAAACGATGGATATTTACCGGCATCCAGAGTGGATTATATATGGCATGATACAAACTAAGCAGCTTCCCAGTTGCAGGGGCAACCCCCGCAGGACTCATCATGTATGTTGCCCATGAATTGGTGATGAACATAAGCCCTGTGCCAAACAGGTTAAGCATAACACCTAATAGAATATGGAACCATTTCTTAAAGGCAGTTCCCTTAAGAATTTCCCATGAATAATAATAGCCATACAAGGTGAATGCTTCGCCAAAGAACATCAATGCGTAAATATACATGGTCGGCGCAAACACATTCGTCATGTGGCCCATAAATTCCGGATACAAACCATACAGACAGAATCCAAGCAATCCGCCTAACGATGCAGTCGTGGCGAATGCAGCAGACAGCAGCTTGGTAAATTCCTTCGCCATCTTATCATATTTGATGTCGCCGCCTTTGAATCCTACAATCTCGACAATAACGGCAAATATGGGAACACCCAACACAAAGGCAGCAAACATGAGATGCAATTCCGATACAATCCAGACTATCAAGCGGGAATCTATCCCAAAAAACGCCCGATACTGAACAGGCCCTGCCTCTTCTTCCTCAACAGCCGCGGTTGTTGTTCCCGCCTCTGCCGCAGGCTGCCCTTCCGTGGCCGGAGATGACGCTGGCTTCTGACCAGCCTCAAATTGTGGCAATTCGACACCAGGTGCTGCAGCTTCTTTTGCCGTTTCCGCTGGCGCATCAACTGCAAAAATATTCTGTGGAAACGAAAGGAATGAAATAAAGGAAAGGAAAAACAGCAAGACAATACTATCTCTACTTCTCTTTGGGAGATGCAACAATGTCTTCAAATTATTCATTAGCAATGCGCCTTTTTAAACAAGTAGTTTACACATTCCATAAAGTTATGAACACAGTTATTTCTTTGTCAAAACAAAGTCTGCCACAACCTCTTCTTTTGACTTTACAGTTACATCGCCGGTTTTTTTCCCAAGCTTCTCCTGCCAAGCCTCTATCTTATATGTGCCAGCAGGTACATTCTCAATCTTAAATTGACCATTTTCATTCGTGACGGCGAAATAAGGATTTGCCTTAATTACGATAAAGGAACTCATCCATTTGTGCACATCACAGGTAATCTTTACTATCTCCGCAAGATCAAATTTTTTCGTCATTTTCCCACCACCCGACACACCTTCATTAAAAGCAGGGTTCTTGATAGACCAGGAGTGAAGATTGTGCATTACGTTATCGCTATTAAGCAAATCCACACTGGACCCAACCGGAACGGCAAGGACATGTGGGCTAAAAAAACATTCTTTCTGGTCTAGTGCTGTAGTTATTGCCTCAATCTTCTTACCAGCCGCAATATCAACCAGTGAGACCACAACATTCTTAACACCTTTAGATTCCCCGTTAACCACCAATTCCTCCGACGCCTTATTTTCGTGACCGCAGGTTTGCTCATCCTTATCGACCTTTAACATCTTTGCCGTTGGAACATCACCGTCAAACTTAACTGTACCTACAATCGTTCCCCCATCTTTTACATCGACCTCTTTGTAAGCAGCGCCTTTTTCCTGTGCCATTGCAAAATTATTTACCCATACCGCACTGCTCATTACGCTGAGTGCCAAACCGCCAGCAATTGCCAAGCATCTCAAACTTTTCAACATCATTACCTCCATATTCATCTTCTAAAAGTTACTATGGATTCAAAAAATCCTGTTAATATCTTTCTTTTTATACTCAAGAACCAAAGGCGAAGTATGATACATTATACAACAAATTTGTCAATCACAAACTTAGTAAAAACAAAAATGAATCCAGAAACTTTCCTGGAAAATCTTTCAACGGGATTCAGCTAACAACAACACTCATTCCTTTTAATAAAAAAATAAAAAAATATTTAAAAAATTATGTAACTAATTAAATTTCAAATTCTTAGTTTTTCATAATCAAGCATTATAAAACGTCTTCTATGCCTTATGAGTTGTAGCAAAATTTCAATATTGCAACGATAGTTTCAAATATAGTATTACAAAACTATTCATATACATTAAAAACGAAGTCATTCACCCATTATCAAGTTATTCCGTTTAAGTCCCCCTTAGCAAAGGGGGATTCTCTATGCAATACATCGTATAACCCGCATAAATAAACGTTAAGGAATTTCAAAGTTGCAGTTGTAGTGCAAACTTTAGTTCGCATAGGATGTAAACGAACTGAAGTTCGCGCTACATTGAAAAAGCTGTCAAAGGCAACCTAATTTAATGTTCTCTTCAAGGTTTCAACATCTTTAGGATTTGTGAGCTTACCATGTTCGATAATTACATCGGGTTCCATCTTGAATCTTCTGACCCATGTCGTTTCTGTAATGGGCTTCCAGTACAACTTGTATAAACCAGGCGATACATTTGCAAAACGATAAACACCTTCATTATCTGTAACTGTTTCAATCTCCACTGCCCCTTCCACTGGATGATACCCTTTTGTCAACAACCCACCTTTTTCCAACATTTGCAATTTTACCTGGCATTCCGGAAGAGGACTTCCGCTGCGCAATATTTTCCCCTCAGCGCTACCTAGATTTCGGTCCTGAACAACTGGTTCTTCTTTCTTAACATCTTCTTCAACCGCCTTATTAACTTCCTCCTTATCAAGCGACTCTTTTAACAGGTCTTGATTTGATTCTAACGTTTCCTCACTCTCTTCGGGTGGTTTTTCCTCCACAAAGGACTCATGCACACCCTTCGATACCTCTTCAGCCTTAGCATTTATTTGTTCATTTTCTTCCAGCAATCTCTCTTTTTTCGTCTTTTTAGTCTTTAGCCTATAGTATTTTCCCACATCCTTCTTTTCAGGAGGCTCTGTTCTTATCTCATCGACTATTCCCTTACCTCTGACATCTTCTTGCACCTTCGGTTCTAATTTTTGATCTTCAATCTGTGCCGATTTTTCCTTTTCCACAACCACATCTATAGATTTTGGTCTATTATCCGCCTCAACGGGAAGCAATTTTGACTGTTTATCGTCCGACAGGAAGGACATTTGAAGTGAAGAAATCTTGGAGGCAGGAATCAGCACATGAATAGCATCCTCGGTAATTTCCTTGATCTTACATTCCACAGCTACATTGGCGATATCCAGGGAAATCATATCGGGGTAATTCCCAGGATTTAAAAATTGCATATTCAAGGATTTTATGGACTTCTTTGGTATTACCGCATTTATATATTCCCCCGTAACCCCCACTACTTTGAGATCGATATCTTTACCGACATTCCTGAGAACTATGGTATCCCCATTCACAGCAACACAGAAGCACACAAGCGCACAGAAAACAATCGCCGCAAACCTTGCCATCAATAAATATTCCTAGACAGTAAAACCGGTATTAAATTTTCCAAATTTTCTCACTTCAAATGGCATTAGTTTAACATCCATTGGTTTTATATCAACTAAAAAAATAAGGGGGCAATCCCGAAAAATATTCAGGATTTCCCCCTTCTAAATTTTAAAAAATATATAAAATTACTTTTTTCTGATCTTCACGATAACAAAGGTCTTGGAAACCTTACCCTCACTGTCTTCTACGGTAAATACTACCTTGGAATTACCATTCTTCTGCCTAGCCGTAATAGTGAAAGTTGCCTGACCATTTGCATCAGTTGTTGCGGTCGTAGTATCAATCGTAACACGGTTCTTTCCAGTTTTAACCGCCGCAGTTACTGTTGCACCATCAGACTTACAATCATCTCCGCTCACCGTAACTGTTACCGTTTTGTTTTCTCCAAATTTTAATTTCAACTTCTTTGTATCAGTTGAAATGAATTTAGGTTCGCACTCTGAAGGAGTAGGAGACGTAACTGGTGATGGTAGCGGCGGCAATGTTGGTGGCGGTGGTGGCAGCGTCGGCGATGCACCCGGCGATGGTAAAGGCGGCAACGTTGGCAATGCCGTTGGCGATGGAGCAGGAGTCGCAGCAGCGCTGCTTACTTGAGCCGTAGTCGCATAAATATAATCACCAGTTGGTGTGCCATTTCCGTTCGCCTCATTACCGGCTGCATAAAATGTCAGTGGGTCCTGCACGGCAGAAGCAGGTGCAGTCCATTGTACACTCCAACTCGCATTTCCAGACTGGATGCTGCCTGCGGAGTTATGTTTTATATAATTCCCATCAATGGTTTGTGTATTGCTATCGACACTACTGAAAGTACCAACGTGGTTATTGTTTGTATCTAATGCCGAAAGTTCAAAACCATGCTTGGAAGTACTGGAACTACCAAAAGAAATGGATATGCTTAAAGCTTCACCCAAGGTATAGCTGCTTGGAGCAGAGAGAGAAAACGTTGCTAACCCTGAATTAAGAATATAGCTATTATGACATCCTGTATCATCGCATGTTTTAAACTCATCGGCTGGCGAACCAGTTCGACCTTCGGGAGGTCCACCTGAATATGCAAATATCGTACTTGCACTTATACCCACAATCCCTGCTACAAAAATAAAACAAGCCGCAATTTTACAATAATTTCGCATACATTGTTCCTCCTTAAAAATTTTGCCTGAATAAAACCAAGCCGGAATACCACGTCCTCCCCCTATCCCCCTTCAGAGGGGGATAAAGGGGGAGGTATGGGGTTATTTACCGTAGGGGCAGGTTTGAAACCTGCCCCTACACAGTGCGATAAAATATTGTGGCTATCGAAATTCTGCAGTGATAATAATATTTTCCCTCATAAATGTCAACGCAATTACTATCATTCACTTTGGTAAATCAAAAGTGACAACGTTCAGGACATCGTTCACAAAAATAATGGTCACGACATCGTTCACAAACGATCTTTGACAATCGGATAGCCACAGCCTGCTTTATCATGGACACCTAATTCTTTTAAGGAGGT
>JAUSDH010000076.1 GCA_030650655.1 Candidatus Brocadiaceae bacterium | reverse complement strand
GAAGAATATTCCCATCTTATTGTTCTTTATTGGTTAGATAAAGTGGATAAGGTCAAGCTGAAACTCAAACCTCAGGGGAAAAAGGACGTGCCAGAGGTGGGTATATTCGCCTGTCGTTGTCCGTGGAGACCTAATACTATTGGTATGACTACCGTTAAAGTAATTGAAAGAAAAGGGAATATACTCAAGGTTAAAGGGTTGGATGTGCTGGATGGAACGCCTCTCATTGACATTAAGCCTTACACTCCTCCATATGATGCCGTTGAAGGAGTGAGATACCCCGATTGGGTAAACAAACTTGAATATTAACCTCATTATACAAAAATTGTTTTAGACGCATATGAACGCAGATTATCAGGATTAAATACAAATATTATCTGCGTGTATCTGAGAGAATCAGCGTCCTATTTTGATGGAAAATGAATGTCTTTGAAGGAAGTTTCGGGAAAGGATTATTTGTAGTAATTTCAGCGGAGGCAATAAAATGAAACTGTGGTTATCTTTATTCTCTTCCTGCCTTATTATTTCTGTTACCTTACATGGTATAGCCTATGCGGACATTGTAAAGGTTGGCGCTGAGGCCCCCGATTTTACGCTTTCCAGCACCAAAGGCAAAAGTTTTACACTGTCGGCATATCGAGGAATAAAGCCGGTCATAATCTGGTTTTCAGATTGTTGTGGGGGCTGTGAAGGCAGGGCGAAGGTTATGCAAGGTCTTCTGGAAGATTACGGAATTGAAATCCTTGCTATAAGTATGTTGATCAAATCGCATCAAACTATTGAATTTGCCGATAGGATAGATGTTTCTTTTCCATTCCTGATCGATACGGAATTTAAGGTAGTAAAGGGTTATGTGGGTACATATATACCGGAGACCTGACCACAAACAAATACTTTTGTCGTGGACAAAAGCGGCCTTGTAACCTTCAGTAGTGGTCCGGGAACACCCGTCAGGATACTCAGGAAAGAACTCCAGAAAATTGGCGCAGGTAAAAAAAAGACCGAAGATATAAGGGATAAATACCTCAGAGCCCCTATGCTTGGGTTAGACATGGATAGGGTTGCCGATGCACTTCAAGAGATAAAGCCAGAATCCAGTTGGTTCCAGACAAGACCTGAATCAGATAAATACAAGACTAATTTTAGTATTGAATCTATAGCAACGGGTATTGACGTTGACTTCAAAGACGCTACTGCAAAAACTCAAGGCGCCTTTGATTATACGATGGGATTTCTTACCCAAAGGGTGCATAAGGAGTGGGAACCAACATACACACTACCCCGACCGTTGAATGTGTTTTCCATCGAAGAGGGTGCAGCAATAACAACAAGGGCACGGGCGGGTGTTTATGCGGATATGTCGGAGGATTGGACCGTGGGTCTGGAGGTGGATGCATATGGACAGGGAGGTGACGCCGGTGTTGGAGATATCTGGGGTGTTACCCCGCCATATTTTTCCAATCCTTTTGTGGGACACTCGAACGATGTCTCACTCAATACCCTCTGGGCTCGGTATCAACCCTTAGATACGACTATATCCGTAGGCGCCTTCACCCCTTTGCATGTGGGTGATTACGTGCTTAAAGGTGAACCCAATCACACCTTTTACGGGCCGGACTATTTACCCTTTTATGGAGTAAACATTGTCAGGCGATTTTACAACCCCTTCTTTATTCCTTCAACCTTATATGAGGTGTACTTTGCAGAATTACCAGAAAATTCCGACTCTACCAGTTGGTTGGGTGGATTTTATCTGGGAAGGGAATATGAAGATATGAAATTTGGTTTCAACTTTATGAGTCCGTTTAACAGGGGCGCATCAACATCTGAAATAGACTCACCCTTGCAGGGTATGGTGGGTGGTAATCCTGTACGATGGGAGTCTCCTTACAATAAAGTAGGGGAGCAGGGCGAATTTGTTCTTGGGGCTGATTACTCTTATAATTTTCTGCCGACCTATAAGGCGTGGGCTGCCGGTGCCCATAGTATTTATCAGCCTATCGGAAGTGAAGGAATCGATGTGAATGGAAATCTGTTTAATACAGGCATCAGTGGCACAATTGGGAGAGTAAGTTTTAACCTGGAAGGTTTTTGGGTTGAACCAAAGTATGACCCATTTGTGATAAAGACAGAAAGACCCGGCAATATCCAATCCCCCGGTCTCTTTTATGAACTCCCCTATTTCACAACTTATGCGGACAGTTGGCAACTCCATGACGCAAAGAAGTATCCACAAAACAGGGAGGGTGTACGACTGCACCTTGACTACCCATTTCCGGGAAGGCTTTCTTTTACAAGGATTTTTGCTGATCTGGACTATTTGCGACAGGTAGAGAGTTCAAAGGCAGACAATGTACAAGAACCTGGTTTTATAGAGCCTTTCTTTGGCATCAGAACAGAGGAGGGAACTGGAAAAAAGGGGAGTATATCTCACGGAGGAATAGGTGTTGCCTCTGATTTGCCATACAATCATAAGATTTCTCTGGGGTATTCGCTTTATCAATACAGTCGTAAAACAGATGATGCCAATAATATGGATTTTGATGTGAATGCCGTTTCCCTGACGTATGGTTATCCGATACTTTATCGGCTCAGGTCTAAGATGTATTTTAATGTAGGGAATACCTTTTTAGCAGTTGATGGTAAGTATTTCTCTGAATCGCATAATGCAGACTTCTTTCAATCCGCACCGTTTATGGGGATCGATTACAAATATCTACGATCACCTGATACGATCGTGTCGTTCTTTATTAATTCAAGGTATCTTGTACAGAACGACAGCGCGGAGACACTACTCTTGGGTGATTATGATGCCTTTCTTACCAGTTTTGGGTTAAAGGTTGAATTTTAGGCTCTTAACAGAAATGTTTTGACATTTTTCATCAAACAAAATGTAGCGTCGACCCTCGTGGTCGGCCAATGGCAGGGGATGAACCCCCGCGCTACGGGTTTCGATTTGGCCGTGTTAGGAGGAAATAGAGATGAACAGGCTTAAGATAATCCTGGTCTTCGTTGTTGGTATAACCGTATCCCGTGTTTTGTGGGGTAATGATGCAGGTGTTACATTTATAGGCCCGTCAAATTATATCCCCAAGTTAGACTTGCCCCAAAATATTCCTTTACATAGCGCCGACTCATGTAAAGATTGTCACCAGGAAATTTATGACCAGTGGCGGGAGTCCATGCACAGCAAATCATCGACAAATCCCGTCTTTCAGGCATGCTGGACGGTAAGGAATAATCCCCCCTTTTGCTCCAATTGCCATTTCCCCATGCTGGAACAGAAACCCAAAATTTTAAGGGGTTTTAAGGAAACAGGTCCTTTGCCTTTTGTTGCGATCAAGAATAAAGAATTTGACACAATGCTTATAAAAGAGGGTGTAACGTGTGTGGTTTGTCACCTGAGGAATAAGACCCTGTACGGCCCGCGGGAGATAAAAGAGGGAGAAGCACCACATCCTGTTAAATACGACCCGTCTTTTCAGAAGTCGGAGTTCTGTTACACCTGCCACTCCTGGGGATTTCCACGGGCAAGGGTCATACAGACATGCTCTACCAGCGATGAGTATAAAAAGTCTGGAAAGAAGGAGACTTGTCAGGATTGTCATATGGTGAGAAAGGAAGGGCTTGCCTCGCTGGGAAGGCCAAAACGTGTTTATGGAATGCATGACCAGAAAAGCTCTCGCAACCCTGAAGAATTAAGACAGGCGTTAAAAGTAGAATTGAAAACAGAGAGAGATACGTATAAACCCGGAGACAAACTAAAAGCTGAAATAAGGGTTACCAATATAGGGGCTGGACACCGCGTACCAACGGGCTGACCAGTCAGGGGAATTGCCGCCCGTGTGGCGGTACTGGATGAAAATGGGAAGGAGAGGGGTCTAAAGGAATATTTTATCACACGGACATTTGAATTCCCTGCATACCCAACAGAGGTGAAAGATGAAAGGTTAACACCTGGGGAGTGCAAATCATTTTATTACAAGTATAAAATCCCGCGTGAGGCAGATTTTAAAAAGCTAACACTGCGATTAGATATGATTGAGTATTTAATATTTCCCAAGAAGGCCGATGAGGCACCCATACCCGTGAGCAAGGTTACTGTACCTTTTTATTCTACGTCGCTGGAAATAATGGAATGACAGATTTGTATTGTTATTACTCTGCTTAATTTTTTGTTTTTCCAGTGGAAGCAACGTGACGTGTCAAAAAGGATTGTACCTTCGAATGCTTATTTCTAGAAAGAGGATGAGAGAAATGACGATCTTAATAATTCTTTTTCTCGCTACATGCTTCCTTTCATATTCAAATGGCGCCAATGACAACTTTAAAGGAGTTGCCACACTTTTTGGTAGTAGGACTACTAACTATAAGCATGCAATTTGGTGGGCGACGATTACAACGTTTGCAGGTTCAATGGCTTCAATATTCTTTGCGCATGGTCTTGCAAGCACCTTTTCTGGTAAAGGTTTAGTCCCTCAAAATATCTCTATTTCTCCTGAATTTCTCACTGCTGTGGGCATTGGTGCCGCTATTACCGTTATGGTCGCAACTGTTACGGGCTTTCCCATCTCAACTACTCACAGTCTGACTGGCGCCCTAGTTGGTGCTGGTTGTGTAGCCGTAGGTTCACAGGTTAATTTTGCCGTTTTGGGTAGCGCCTTCTTCCTACCACTTTTACTCAGCCCTGTTATTGCTACGGTTTTTGGCTGCTTTCTTTATAATACTTTCCGGAGGATTCGTATTCGTTCCGGCATAACAAAGGAATGGTGTCTCTGTGTTGGTGAGCGGGGGAAAGTAATTCCATCATGTGAACCTGCTACTCGCCTTTCAGTAAACTATGACAACGCTCTTCATGTTACCGTTGATACAGAAGAGAATTGCCAGGAAATGTATAAAGGATATTTCCTGGGAACAAATAGCCAAATATTGCTCGATTACTCCCACTTTTGTTCTGCTGGAATTGTGTGTTTTGCTCGAGGCCTTAATGATACGCCCAAGATTGTGGCCCTCTTATTATTGATTAAAGGTTTGTCAGTACACGGGGGCATACTAGCAGTTGCTGTTGGAATGGCTGCCGGTGGACTTTTAAATGCCAGAAAAGTGGCTGAAACGATGAGTAATAAAATCACAAAATTAAATCATGGCCAGGGTTTTACTGCAAATTTTGTTACTGGTATACTTGTAATATTAGCTAGCAAGTTTGGAGTACCTGTATCCACGACACACGTATCTGTAGGGTCTCTTTTCGGGATAGGTCTTGTTACGAGACATCTAAATACTCGTATGGTACTGGAAATACTTCTGTCATGGTTTGTGACATTACCTGTGGCTGCTGTATTTAGCGGTGGAGTGTATTGGATACTAAAATATTTGTAATTAAACTTAGTCATTTGTGGACTCTGGTGGCCAATGATGGTGTGGGTAGCTGTGCTGTTTGGTCGGTTTATTATATAAGGATATAAAAATGGTTTATCTGATTATTTGTACAGTTGCGCTTATCGTCTCTGCCTTAACACTCTTTTCGGGTTTTGGATTAGGTACCCTTCTGATGCCAGCCTTTGCGGTCTTTTTCCCGTTAGAAGTCGCAGTGGGTGCAACAGCTATTGTTCACCTGGCAAATAACATTTTCAAATTAGCGCTGGTAGGGAGGAAGGCAGACATTAAGATCGTGTTGAAATTCGCTATTCCGGCATCCATTACGGCGGTAATTGGGGCTCTGCTATTGAATTATTTTGCGAATGTACAGCCTGTTACTGAATATACACTGGCCGGACGATTGTTTACTATTACAGTCGTAAAATTGGTGATTGCCGTTCTTATAGCAGCTTTTGCAATTCTTGAACTCAGTCCGCGCTTTGAAAAACTTTCCTTCGATATGAAGTACATCCCGCTCGGTGGTGCGCTCTCAGGTTTCTTCGGCGGACTTTCTGGACAACAGGGCGCTTTACGTTCTGCCTTTCTGATCAGGGCAGGGCTTAATAAGGAGAAGTTTATCGGGACATCGGTTGTTTCTGCCGTAATGGTTGATGTGTCCCGACTGACTGTTTATGGAGTTACATTCTTTTCTGAAAACTTTGCCATACTTAAAAATCAGGTTGGGGTTGGTTTGATTACTGCCGCAATCCTGGTTGCATTCCTTGGTTCGTTTATTGGCTCACGCATGGTCAAAAAAATCACCATGAATACGATCAAAGTAATTGTCGGTATATTACTGCTTTTATTAGCAGGTGCGTTGGGATCGGGATTGGTATGATTGTAACAGTGCACCACCACCTAAACCTCCCCCATCAAGGGAGAGGCATATAAGGGGACAATGAGTATTCCCCGCCCCTAGTGGGAGGGGTTAGGGGAGGGGGTGAACTGTTACGTATGATGTATATATCAATAAATTTCTTCTATTCGGAATAAATTCCAAGTTGCTCCTCAAGCCTTTCGATCATGGCAGTGTATTTTTCATGTACACCGGCGTCAATATCTTCTTTCTCCATTGACTCAAATTTTGTGATTAGTATCATTTGTTCGTCGCGGGTTAATACCTTGTTCATCCAGGGGAAAAGGACTTTTTCCTCCATACGGATATGCTTATCCATAAACTTGATATACGAGCGGGCGATTTTCGTAATCTTCTTTTTTGCCTTTTTACCCTGATAGATGTAGTTTACTGCCGCGGACAGATTCCTTATCTCATCACGTGCAGACACATGTTCCATTAGTAACTGTCCTAAAAAGTCCTTCTTCTCACCGCCGCGCACATTTTTGAGGAATGGGAATAGCAACCGGTCTTCCTTCTCTTGATGGCATTTATGAATAAAACCATTGATGACATCAATAATTTCGTTAAATGTCTCTTTCGAGACGGGTTTGTCATTATCGAGGCAATTCGAGGCATTTTCTAAAATTTGCAACACCCTTCTTGTCGTATCAAATTCAAGATGTAATATTTCCGAAGCAGATAAATCGGGATTTTCAGCGTGCTTATGCTCCTCATAGATACGGTACGTTGAAGGGGTACAGGCGAAGGTAGATAAACAAGAAGTAATAATGAACGGTAAAAAAATCTTTTTCATGGTTAGATATTTAAAATAGTTTTGCCACAGAGGTCTCAGGGGACACAGAGTTATAAAGAAATTCATTTAATTCCATCGGCAAGCCTGCTTTCACCAAATTTCTCTCCGTGAAACTTTGCGGCTTAAAGTACCAAATATTTTATAATGGCACGAATTATTCCCCTCTTGGGAGGGGTTAGGGGTGGGTTCCTTGTGATTTTTCCTGTGTTTATCCGTGTTCATCTGTGATTAATTTTTTCTCTAATTTTCTGGCATAGAGGGAGAGTGGATAACTCATGCAGAAATAAAGGAGGGCTGTAATGATTCCCAATGTGAAGAAATTCATCGAGGCAGATGCCAGGATACTATAACTCTTTGTGAGTTCTACTA
>JAUSDH010000051.1 GCA_030650655.1 Candidatus Brocadiaceae bacterium | reverse complement strand
TACGCGCAAGTTACAAGATATTAGAAGGTGTTCAGGGGGGAACCTTAGTTTCAGACACCATTAAGGTCAGTAAATCTGAACGATTAACAGAAAGAAGCCATACAGAAAATAGCGATATGGTCAATGAGTTGCTGGACGAAGCGGCATGTAAGATCGCTGAAAGCTTAGGCAAAAAACAAATCATTCAACCGCCTCCGAAACCCAATCTTGTGGAAATTACCATTGCTTGCGGCATGCAGGACTTGGCACAATTACCTGTAAGTGTGCCCGATCTTAGGATGACAAAGGAGGGCAAATTGGTTGCGAAAAAGGACCCTTTGGAAGTACAACTATTGGACGTTACTGTGGAACTTAACGGGACGGTCATTGGTTCAGCCCCAGGCGTTTTCAAGGTACCGCCAGGACTCAGCAAAATTCGATTAACCCGCGAGGGCTTCAAGGACTGGGAAAGAACAATTAACGCCAACGAAGGACAAAAACTCAAGGTGGTTCTACAGATGACTGATAATGGCTATAAACGATGGAGAGACAATACCGCATTCCTGCAGGAATTGAAAGATAAAGAGAAACTGACGGATGCCGAGGTCGAATCGATAAAGGGGCATGCCCAGATGTTACGCCAAAGCGGTTTTAAAGTGGATGTGAAAGAAGATGTTAAGGGAGACATCAAAAAAGGAACTTTTAATTCAATTTTTGGCCTGTTATTTTTACAATAGTATAAGACAAATGGAGCTCACATGAAAATACAGTCGATCTGGAAAATTTCTTTTCTTTCCTTTGCTTTGATTTTTTTTATCCAATCATCTCTCTGGGCGCAGAAAGAAACAATTGGCGTTACTGCTGTTAAACCTACACAGGCGATTTTACAAAACGTGGATAGGGCGGGTAAGAAAATCTCGCTGGATCGTGTATTACAGTCGATGAACGGACAGCTTATAGACCGCATTAATGCGACACGAAAATTCCAGGTGGTAGCGCGGAGCGACCTTGATGATATTCTAAAAGAACAAGACTTTGCAAGTTCTGGGAATGTTGACCTAAACGACAAATCAGCCGCGCAACAATTTAAAATAGCGGGGGTGAAATATCTTGTTGTTACCACCGTTGATGATTTTCAGGATTATAACGAAGTCGCTACGTTCCAGGGAACTGGCAGAAGCGCTACCAAGCGAGTCATAAGGCTTTCTTGCGTAGGAAAGATATATGATTCAACGACGGGAAAGTTACTGGAATCAACCAACTTCCAGATCAGCAATAAGGACGTTTCAGAGAATAAGACATATTCGGTAAGAGACAGCAACCTGAACGAAGATCTGCTGGTGGCGATTGCCCGTGAAATGTCTGTGAAAATTGCAAACCGCGTAACAGATGTAATTTTTCCTCCAAAAGTGTTAAGCAAGAGAGATAAGCAGATTACTATCAACCGGGGAGACGGAACAGACATCGCTGTGGGACAAATTTGGAACGTTTTCGCTTTGGGTGAAGAACTCATTGATCCGGATACCAAGGAATCCCTGGGTAGAGAAGAAATCCTTATTGGCAAAGTAAAAATTATCGGTGTCTTGCCCAAAACCTCAACGGCAGAAATCATAGAAGACCTTGGTATTGATAAAGAGGCTGTTCTGAGAAAGGCTCTATAAACAGAAGGATAATCATGGACAAAAGATGTTATAGAAAAGTAAACGTTTTGCTTCGAGTAGTCTTTCCTGTATTTATCATGAGTTTGCTTGGCGCTGGATGCGCCAGTTATACTACACAAACCCAGAAGGTAAGCCAGAGCTGGAATATGGGTAACTTTCAGGCAGCCGCAATACAAATTACTCAGGAAGCGGATAAACGGGGTAATTCCAAAGACGCTATTATCTGGCGATTAGAGCAAGGCGCAGTTTTGCGAGCCGCAGAACGATTTGAAGAAAGCAATCAGGCGTTTGACAAGGCAGAAGAATTGGTTAACAAATATGAGGAAGCTGCAAAAATGAGTGTCTCCCGCGAGGCGCTTGCCACGGTCACAAACCTGACCGCCTCACCTTACGAAGGTTTTGCGTATGACAAGATCATGATGAACACCTACAAGGCGCTGAATTATTTGCAAATGGGCGATTCCGAAAAGGCACGCGTTGAATTTAACCGTGCATTTCAACGCCAGCATAACGCCGTTCATATTAATACCAAACGTATTGAAAAAGCCATAGAAGAGGGCAAAAAACAAAACTATAACGTTGATTTAGCCAAAGTTAATCGTGATGGAAAATTCAAAAGCCAATTTGACAATTATTATGGAGATCTCGAACAGTTCAAGGCGTATGCAGTGTATGTGAATCCCTTAACCGTGTATCTTGATGGACTGTATTATATGACCCATGCCACCGGAGGTTCAGACCTTGAACGGTCACGCAAATCATTCGAGCGGGTGCTTGGTATGATCGGCGAAAACAAGTATATTCGTCAGGACATGGAAACCTTACAACAGGCAGTCAACGGCAAACCAATATCCGCCACCACGTATGTATTTTTTGAAACGGGACAGTCGCCCGAGAGGGAACAAATACGAATCGACCTCCCGCTCTTTATCATTACGCCAGGAGTCCCTTACGTTGGGGCTGCCTTCCCGAAACTCAAATATCGTACCGATTATATATCAGCGCTCAATGTTTCTCATGATGGGAAAACAGAGGCTCCTCTGTTGTTATCGAACATGGATGCCGTTGTTGCCCGTGAATTCAAAAATGAATTGCCCACTATTATTACAAAGACGCTCATTGCATCTGCAATAAAGGCAGGCGCTACCTATGGAACATACGCCGGTGCAACAAACGGCGGAAGAAAAAACGCAGGGGCTGGGCTGGCTGTATTGATTGCCGGCGCTATATACCAGGTGGCGATGAACCAGGCCGATTTGAGGACTTGGACAACATTACCCAAGGAATTCCAATTCTGTCGCATTCCCACACCGGCCGATAGGAAAATTGAGTTGGATCCTCCTTACTTAGGACGAAAAACACCGGTAGTCATAGATGAAGGCGTTGTTAATGTTGTGTGGGTTAAATCCGTTAATCGGAAAATTCCCTTATCGGTAACGCAATTCAAACTAAAGGATGAAGTAAAGACCATTGCATCTCCTGAGACTGTAACAGCATGTCAGCATATCCCACAAACTGATATTCCCAAACCTGAGCAGGTAACTCAACAACCTGAATCTCTGACGTCAGGTGCAGAAACACAGCATGAAGCCTCTGAGCCACAAGCACAGCCAACTCAGAAAAATGAGGCAATAACACCTGCCCTTGAAAATCAGCCGGAAACTTCTATGCCTTCTCAATAAATTCCCGGAGATAAAGAAAAGGCCTCTAAACAATTTTATCAGGTAAACGCCATGAAAATGACAACTCGAGCAATAGTACCTGCTTGCTTGCTTGCAAGCACAATGTTTGTTTTCACCTCATGTACAACTGTGAATACGGTGGAAAGGGCAACACCCATTGGAACAAAGCAGATGATTGCCGACAAACGGGTTATTACCGATGATACCTTGAAAAGAAAGATCAGCATCGTCGGCATGAACGAAGGCATGACACAAGGTGGGTTTTTGCAGGTACAAATCGAGGTGCTAAACCAGAAGAATTCTATGCAGACATTCAGCTATCGCTTTGAGTGGTTCGATATGAACGGCATGCTGGTAGATACGCCAACTTCCGTATGGATACCCCGGCAGATTGAGGGACAGGAAACTCTGACAATCACCGCCGTTGCACCAACAACAACCGCAAAGGATTTTCGGGTGAAATTCATGGAAAACGTGAGAAATGATTAGGTGTAAAGAGTCATTTTCAAATTCTGCGTCATAGTAACTGTGGTTAGGCTTTTACAATACCAATGATTAGAAAGGACTAAAATTATGAAACCAACGTATTATTCACTTCTTTTACCTGTATCGGCTCTATTGATGATATCCGGCGGGTGCGCCACGCATACACGGTATGTTGAAACCACCGGTCCGCGCACCATAGTCACCACCGATATAAACATCCAGGACTTCTCTTATGCCGCCGAAGACATGATCAAATCCCTTCTGGCCTCAGGTTCGTTAGATAAAACGCAGATACAGCCCGCAATGCTCGCAATCAGTCGTATTGTAAACAACACGACACAGCAGATTGACACCGACCTATTGATAAAAAAAATCCGCGTTGCCCTTAACCAGAGCGGGAAGGCATTGACTACCACAACAATGGGAATCGGTGGTATAGCCGAAGACCCTCTGGCTCAGGGCATTCAGCAAGAGAAAGAGTTTTACACGGACAAAAAAGAACCGCAACGCATGCCCGACTTCACGCTCTCTGGCAAGATCATTGAAAAACGCGACCGTCAAAACGAAGTCCGCCAGGTCACCTATGCCTTCCAGCTATCTCTGACAAATAATGATGGTCTTGCAGTGTGGGAGGACGAAAAAGAAATCTCAAAGCAGAGCAAGAGGGGTGTTATTGGGTGGTAGTAGGTAAAGAGTTTGTGCATCCGTAGAATATACTATTACCCCGCAAGGTTCATTCTGAA
>JAUSDH010000046.1 GCA_030650655.1 Candidatus Brocadiaceae bacterium | reverse complement strand
ATCTGCACCCATAATATCAATCTCCATAATGACATGACCATTACAGTTTAATCTTGCCCATATACTACCAGAAATAATAACACAATTCAAACCTCATTTCAGCCTTGCCAGCTTCAACGCAAGTTCACAGAAACAGCCCTTTTAGTAAAAAATCTATGAGAAGGGATATATATATCAATATCCATGTGTGAATGTCCAGCCCCTACCCCCCTTCATTTCATGTCGTACCTGAGTCGTACCCTGAATAAAAAGATAGCAAAACTGGCAAGAATAGACAAGAATTAAATTCACTCGAACGCCTTGTAAATAAAGGTAGAATGAAGAACACTAAAACATATCTAAACAAGTAAAAACCCCATGTAAATTTATGCGTAATATTTGTTTAAGATTTACTGTTTCATTTTTAAAAATAACTCAACCGCTCTTGGATCAAAAAGTATGCCGGACCGTAATCTGATGTATTCGGTAACTTTGTCTTTTTGCCAGGCAGCACGATATGGACGATTAAAGCTCAGTGCATCACATACGTCTATTATTGCAAAGATACGTGCCGCCAATGGGATTTCTTCTCCTTTCAATCCTTGTGGATAGCCACTACCATCCCACCTTTCGTGGTGGCAGTATGGAATATCTAACGCATGGCGTAGATATGTTATGGGCGAAAGTAGTTGATGCGCATACTCCGGATGCTTACGCATGATTATCCACTCTTCCTCTGTAAGTGGGGCTGGCTTGAGCAATATATTGTCTGGTATGGCCATCTTGCCAATATCGTGAAGAAGGGCTCCCCGTCGAATGTTCATGAGTTCCTCGTCCTTTATGCCAAATGCCTGAGCTAACTCTACGGTAACCGCGGCAACGCGCTGTGAATGTCCTTCGGTCTCTTTGTCACGCAAATCAAGGGCGCGAGACCAGCCCTTGATGGTGACATCGTATGCAAGCGTCAATTCCTCATGAGTGCGCTGCATGTCTTCGAATAAGGATGCATTGTCTATCGCTACGGCCGCCAGCGCCCCAATGGCTTCCAAAAAACCAAGCCAATCATGGTCTGGATCGAGTGGGGAACGATGGAATATTTCGAGTACACCCTTTACCTGTCCTTTGGTAATGAGCGGCACACCGTAATAGACAACAAAATTTTCACCTTCCAATAATTCGGCAAATTGAGGGGGATTTTTGATGCCGGACAGCTTAGAGACGTAAACAATACCGCGTTCATGCATGGCGCGAGAAGCCTGGTATTTTTCCAAATGTACAGATATTGAAGCGATGGTATCAGGGTGAAAGCCATGCGAGGCAGCGCATTCTAGTTTCTGCGTCTGTGAGTTGAGCAACAATATATTAGCCGCGTCCACACCGAGTTTTGTTGTTACCTGTTCAAGGAAGATGCTCAGAATAACGTGCAAATCCAGACTGCTAATAAGAGCCTGATCCATTGTGTGAAGGGTAGTCAGGCGCTGAACGTGTTGCTTAATCCGTTCCTCAGCCCGTTTTCGTTCCAGGGTATTTACAAAAATTTCTCCAATCATTTTGAGCAGAACAATGTCTTCTTCTGTCCATGTCTTTTCTGAACGTACTGAATCAAACCCCAAAAATCCTACCATTGACCCGCTATACACCATGGGAACAAGCACAAACGATTGCACCGCCTGTAATTCCTGGAGTTCTTTTTCTGGCTTTGCTATATCTGGCAAGTCAGCAACACGGGGGACATGAATGTTTTCAAATCGCTCCAGTTTCTCCATTGCCCATGGAAAGTGACCTACCGATAGCACCTTAAGTTTTTCAATCTGCGGCTCAATCCCCTTAGCGCACCACTCGTGTGTGTTGTCAATAGTGCTCTTTTCCTTGTCTTTATACAAGAAGACATAGCTGCGGTCTATACCGGCAAACTCGCCGACTGTCTTCAGTGCACGATTTATCCCTGCATCGACTTCCTGCGGTGCCAGATTAATGAAATTCGCCGATATGGCAGCCAACAATTCTTCAATTTTTAGCCGATACTTTAACAATTCCTCCGTATGTTTGTGTCCGACGATTTCCAGCTTCAGATCTGCATACGACTTTTCCAGGGACTTCATCATCTGATTGAAATTCATGGATAACTGCCCAATTTCATCTCTGGAACGAATGTCTACGATACGACTGAGATCCCCCCTCGCAATATCCAGGGTAATATTTGCCAACTGCTTGAGCGGCGAAACAATGTGTCTGGTAAGAATGAAAGTGATGAACGCCCCCCCTGCAATAATGCCGAAGCCCAGCGGGATAATGCCGTATAATATGACCTCACGAATCTTTTCGCTTAATTTCCGTGTGGACAAGCCAATTTGTACAAATCCCAGGACATTATGTTTTGTTTCTGCAAGAATCTTGTCTTCACTTAAAATCTGCGTAGCAAAAGCCTCCTCTGAAAAGGCCTGTTTTTCAAAGATCGGTACCGAAAAGTCATAAAATACCTCACCAGAAGCTGTAACTATGTTATTGATGAATAGAGTATCTAACTTTTTGGAAGATTCCGCACTATGGTTACCACCCTTTGTCCATACTCGATTGGTGGGCGATATATTTGAATTTTGTGAGTATGTTCCGGCTGGGATTTTTCCCATGTCAACATCCACCCAGGGAGATTTTTCTTCGATGACAACAGCTTGAGTATTCATTATTCGCCAATATCCTATTTCCTTGTCCCTGTCAAACGCCAAAATCCTCTTGATGGGGGCATCCAGGAACGCCGGTTGTGCATGGCTAAGTGCAAGCTCAACCTCATTGTCCTGTGCAAGCATCGTGGCAAGAGATATACCTAATTTCTTGAACACCACCTCCTGTGCATTTTTCGTATGGATGAAAAAGAATAGGCAGCTCAGTATGTCGATAGTGGCTATCAACAGACATATTAAAACAATAAGCCTTGTACGAATACTGATCATATGATTCCAATCTTTACGGATAGAAAACTACATCGGGTCGGGATCGAAGGGGGGAGGTGTCTACCCTGATGATCCCAGCCGTTTGGGTATTTAACGTTACCTTCAATTTGTCCGGCTGCTTGACACCCAATGAAATAACTGTTGGACTGTTTAACAACGTCTGGGCCAGATGCGCTGCCTGAAGGCCCGTCTGCCTATAATCCGGCGATATGGAAACCAATGCCCCCGCCTTCACTATTGCACTTGAAGTACAAAATACCGGCAGGCGGTGTTTCAGTGCCGCCTTAAGGATCATCTCCAGTGCCCCTTTCGTTACTACCGTACTATCAGGTACTATCCATAAGGCATTGATTTTATCGACCATACCAGTCAGTGCAGATGAAACCTCACTTTCCGATTCAACCTCTGCCTTGATAAGGTTAAATTCAATCCTTTTTACTACAAGGTCTGCTTCTGAAACAATCTTTCCCGTCTTCATCGGGTCATAAATAACCCCCACATTCCTCTTTGTTCCAAGAAGTTCCTTGAGAATACCAAACTGGTCCCCTATTGATGCCTCTGAAGAAATACCCGTCATATTTGCCCCCTCTAAGTTGAAACGCTCGTGATTGATCACCATGCAAAAGATAATGGGAGTATCGGTGAATTGCTCTTTTACGAGGGTCGTAGCAAGTACACCCACGGCTAAGATAAGGTCTGGCCTGAGTTTATTGTCCTTAATATTTTTTATAACCCTTTTCCCTTCATCTATGTCTCCCTTCAGGTCATAAATTTTATCTATGGAAATGTTGTTTCTCTTGCATGCTTCCTCAAATCCCTTAATTGCCTCGCCATAGGCCGCAATCGGCTGGCTTTGAATCACAATGACGGTGTGTCGTTCATCGGCAAGTACGGTAAAACTATGGAATGAAGCGTGGAAAAGAAAGGTGAGGATAAAACACAATACTACGGTCTTCCAAAGATTACTGAGCGATGTACGGAGATATGCACAGATTATTGTTATTACACGGATATTTTTCATTCTACCTAAAATTTAATGTTACGTAGCGACAGGCTTGAAACCTGTCTCTACACCGACGCTAAAACTGGTAGCTTAGCCCGATAAAAAACGTCCTTCCCGGTCTGGGCAGGTCTTCCAATATGGAAGTCGGCCCAGGGTCGCTGTAGTCCTTGTCTAGCAGGTTATACACCGTCCCGTACACCTCCATGGTCTTGAAAAATTCCTTCCCGATAACAGAAAGATTCAGCAGTGCATATGCTGGCAAGTCTTCTCGCGTATCATCCTCTTCTCTGAACCGACTACCGCTGACAAAGGTGCTCAGGTTGGTGTTGAGGTACTTCCAATAGTGGACGTTTACCCCAAAATTGCCCTTGTGTTTTGCAACAAACGGCAGGTCATCCCCATCGTCGTCTTCAGGAGACTGGAAGGTATAATTCATAAAAACGTAATTACCCTTTGCTATGTCCACCTTTGTTTCCATTTCTACACCCTGTATACGGGCGTCTCCAAAGTTTTCATACCGAGATGTATTTTGTGCAGATTCCACGGTGCGTAAGACAATAAGGTCTTTTACGTCGTTGAAGAAATAATTTACGCTGCTCGAAACATGTTTGTTAAACTTGTAACTTAATCCCAACTCGTACGTTCTAATGGTTTCAGGGTCTAAGTCTTCATTTCCCTGAATGGCAGGCTGATTGGTGGAAAACATTTCCATAAAACTGGGCGCCCGAAATGCCTCTCCATACAGAAGTTTTAGCGAGGCATCCTTCATGAACGCCCAGGTTAAGCCTGAACGTGGACTGGTCGCACCCCCGAAATCGCTATACTGATCGTGTCTTACCCCTAAGGTAAGGTTTACGGTATCGGTAATATCCCACGTATCCTGCAGGTAAACAGACCATATCCCTCGCGTGGCTTCTTTTAAATAAGGATACGTATCCGAAAAGTCCTGGATAGAATCAAGGGGTTCCAGCGTTGCAGGATTGAAGTTACTTGAAAATCGAACGTTCGTTTGATTGATCAGGCGATATTCCAAACCCAGGGTAATTACATTTCCATCAAATAGTTCGTAGTCAAACGGTATTTCTGTACCAACAATCTTTTGAATCACCTTGCCGTTGCCAATGAACCCATCAGGATAGGTATTAAGCTTGTCGTAATTCCCATCTCCATCGGTATCCAAAGGTAACGTTACACCCTCTGAAAACGATTCGATGTAGGTGTTATTATCAAACTGATCATAATAGACCCTGGGCTTTAAAGTAAGTCTTTCCTCAAAGGTCTTCTTATATCCTGCCTCGCCGAACACGTAGTTACTTTCTACATCAGATTCATCGTTTAAGGCATACTGGGGGCCGATAAAAGGGCCACGGTTTCTATTACTATACCATCCTTCAAAATAAACATCTTTGTAAACCGCCTTCAGGTTTAGGTCGTATTCCTGCCGCCCATCGTCTACCCTCCCTGGGGCCTGCGAGACCTGAGAAAAACCAAAAGAAGAAAGGGAGTTGTCAATCCTTGTTTGATTATCACTCTCAACGATGCCGTCAAAACCTTCCGACTGCTTGTAATGTACCATTCCTGAGACTTCAAGCTTCCCATACGTCTTCCCAAATACGATATTTTCATCGTATGTATCAAAACTTCCGTAACCACTGATCACCTTTACACCATCAATATCCTTTGCGTCTTTCGTAATAATATTAATAACTCCCAAAAATGCATTTTCACCATACATGGCAGAACCAGGCCCGCGGATGATTTCTATCCTCTTTATATTGTCCACCGGGAAATCGTCAAAATTGCCAAAGGCTCCGCCTCTTAAGGGATTATTGACCAAGTGTCCATTAAGCATCACCCTTACCTTATTCGCGCTCTCAAGACCACGCACGGCAGGGACTACATCCCCAAAATCTGCCTTCTTTAAAATTTCAAACCCAGGTACCGTCCTCAAAATATCAGCAAAAGTGCGATAACCAAGATTCTTTATTTCCTCATCAGTAATTACCGTAACAATGCTTGGCGCCTTGCTGATCTGTGTCTCATGCCGTGTCGCGATGGTTACTTCTTCACCAAATCCAAACCAAATGGCCTCGGTCGAAATCCCATCAGCCACCGCAACGTCCATAGGCAGTTCCTTCTTATTAGCAGTATCAAAAGATGTGTCTTCAAGACGAGTCGTTACCGTGCCCTCTGCAAAAGTGTGAGACAAATTGAGAGAAAGAAAGGTTTGCAAAACACCCATGGACAGGAAAAACAGAAGTGACCTATGTGTTGTCCGTTTAGTCATACTGGATAACCCCTTACTCCCCCGGCACAAGTCTTAGATCGTATTGTTAATGGTGTTCTAAGCACGCAGTCAATGTCAGAGACAAAATTATTACTACTTAATTTACGCCATGTGTTAAAAGCTGTCAATTAAAAAAAAATTTAATAACTATAAAAATTGTATTGTAGGCAGAAAGACTTCTATGGCACAATTGCCATAATTTCGGAAAATAGATTTTCTACCAAGCCACAGGCAAGTTATTTCCTTCCCAAATCAAATCTGTACGATTATAAATTTAACCTTGCATTTTTATTACTGTTTGGATAATTTAAAGTACAGTAGTTTTAAACAGTTAATTCCTCCCCCTTGGTGGGGGAGGTTCGGTGGGGGTGTAGGAAAAATGCCGCCACCCTCCCCTCGCCCCTCCCATCAAGGGAGGGGGGCTATTTGTAATTTAACAATTGAATTGTTTATGACCTTTATTATTGAAAACCTCCAGGAATCCGACGTTGTAACGGTTGTAAACCTCTATCAGTTCATTATTGATGAATTACACGCCAAGAGCCTGGAGGTAGAACGCCTGCACTTCAAGGATATTTACCCCGTAGAAGAAGTTAAAAAGCGCCTGGATAACAAAGAGTGTGTATATCTTGTTGGTAAGGAAGACGGCAAGGTTGTGGGTTTTGTATTTACATGGGTCTCAGAGGGTGTAGGAAATTTACATTGGATGGGTTTAGCGCCCGGGTACAGAAAAAAGGGATATGGCGATAAACTCCTGGAAGAGACAATAAAGGCCTTCATGGAAAAGGGCTGCCATGAGGCTAAGTTGTTTACATATCCTTCCGAGAAAGTTGCATATCACCTCTTTCAAAAGCATGGATTTAAAGAGGTGGCCTTCATCGATCACCGATTATTTGGGGTAAGCATTATCCTCATGGTACGGAAGATTACCCCAATACCTGAGGAACACCGAGCAAAGAAGATTGTGCTGGCTGGTGAAGCAGGTCAGGGTATCAAACTCATGGCCCATGCGCTGGCTAATATCCTCGCCAAATTGGGAAAAGAGGTGGCCTTGAATCTTGTTTACGATGCAACCGTACGCGGAGGCAACATTCGAGCAGAGATTGTATATTCTGATGAGCCGATCGAGGTGCCCTTTTTTGAAGAAGCGGACATTGGACTTCAACTCTCAAAGACGCCAGATATTTCGGTTCGAGCTAAGCTTGTGCTTATCGAGTCATCCGCCTGTGATGCTGAATGTAAAAAGTGCGATATCCGATGTCCTGCAAGCGACCGCATTCCTTTTGAAAAACTTGCTACAGAACAGTTTAATAGTCCTATTTTTGTCAATATGATTGCCCTGGGCAGGTTGTTGAGCAAGATCGGTATTAATATCGAAACGGTAAACTTTGCCTCGGAATTTCCCTCGCAATTTCTTGACGAAAACATAAAGGCGATACGCTATGGCTATACGTACCAGGATTAATGCATCTGAAATAACGGAGAAGGTCTCACAGCTTTGCATGGATGCCAACTTCAATCTCAACGAAGACGTTCTTGATGCCCTGAGAGACTCTTATGAGGCGGAAGGCTCTCCGGTTGCCAAGGAGGTATTTGCAGAGTTATTAGAAAACGCTAAAATTGCTCGTGAATGCCAGATGCCTCTATGCCAGGATACAGGGGTTGCAGTTATTTTTGTCGAGATAGGGGAGGATGTAGAGATTGTTGGCGGTCGTCTTTATGATGCTATTAATGAAGGTGTTCGTGAGGGATATAAAAAGGGTTTTCTGAGAAAGTCCATGGTTAAAGACCCGCTCAACCGTATCAACACGGGCGATAACACGCCGGCCATTATCCACACAGAATTTACCTCTGAAAATTACTTAAAAATTACCTTCATGGCCAAGGGTGGCGGATGTGAAAATATGAGCCGGCTTGCGATGTTGACCCCGGCTGATGGGAAAGAAGGTGTCATTAATTTCGTGGTAGAAACCGTAAAGATAGCAAAAGCTAATCCCTGTCCACCGATTATCGTAGGTGTTGGGATAGGTGGGACATTTGATTATGCAGCCCTTTTGGCCAAGAAGTCCCTTTTGAGACCTTTGGGAACTAAACACATTGATCCTGACACTGCAAATTTAGAAAACGAGATGTTGGAAAGGATCAACAATTTAGGCATTGGCGCACAGGGGCTGGGTGGCTGGGTTACAGCCATGTCCGTCCATGTGGAACGTTATCCTTGTCACATAGCTAGTTTGCCGATAGCCGTTAATATTGAGTGCCATGCGCATCGGGTTAAAACAATTACAATGGTTCCTTATTAAACGATGTACCTATTTCTTAAAGTTGTATAGTTAAAATGGCTTAATGGCTAAATGGTTGAACGGTTTGTTATGGGAAAAACATTTTTACAATTGAACGATGTCCAGCCATATAAAACCGCACTTAAATTAAGTAACTATGTTTGGGAAATTGTCATAAGATGGGATTGCTTTGCTAAAGATACCGTTGGAAAACAATTTGTAAAAGCAGTTGATTCTATTTCGGCAAACATTGCTGAAGGCTTTGGCATGTATTTTAAAAAGGATAAAATAAATTTTTATCGATATAGTAACGGTTCAGTGAAAGAATCGTTTGATTGGAATGAAAAAGCTAAAATCAGAAATCTTATAGATGAGTACCAACATATTTTTAATGAGTTGCAGAAATTACCAAAAGAAATCAACACATTAGTCAAAATAACGAATAACAAATTAGCAAAATAACTATCTAACCATTTAACCATGCAGCCATTTTTTTATTTTGTATGTCAAATGTGATACATCTAAAAACACCCTTAACAGACGATGACGTTGTAAATCTCAGGATTGGAGACAGGGTCAGTATCAGTGGCATTATTTACACAGCCAGGGATGCTGCGCATAAACGGCTTGTGGAACTTCTCGATGAAGGCAAGGAATTACCCTTTGATATTCGGAATCAAATTATCTATTATGTAGGTCCGAGTCCTGCGCGACCAGGCAGACCTATTGGTTCTTGTGGGCCTACCACCAGCTATCGCATGGACGTGTATACACCGAAGTTACTGGCAAAAGGTCTGAAGGCGACCATTGGCAAGGGTAATCGCTCTGAAGCCGTTATCGAAGCCCTGAAGCAGTTTAAGGCAGTCTATTTCGCCGCAACTGGCGGCGCTGCCGCATTGCTGGCAAAGGCCGTGAAAAAAGCGGAAATCGTGGCTTACGAAGATCTGGGTGCAGAGGCTATTATGCGATTAGAAGTAGAAAATTTTCCCGTGGTGGTTGCCAATGATATCTATGGGAACGATTTATTCAAAGAAGGGGTCGCAAAGTATGAAAGAAAGTGAAGAAGCCTTTGGTTTCACACCGGTGAGTATAACAATATTTATTCGCTTGTCATTTCACTTATAGAAAAGGTATAAGACATGAAAAAAATTTTATATATTGTGTTGGATGGTTTGGGTGATGGGCATTATCCTTGTAAGGAAATTGGCAATCGTACACCTCTTGAAGCAGCGGCTACACCCACGATGGATATGTTGGCACGAGAAGGGCAGACGGGTCTGATGTATACCGTCGGAAAGGGGATTGCGCCTGAATCTGACATTGCGGTCATTAGCATCCTGGGTTACGATGCAATAAAATATTACACGGGTCGCGGCCCTTTAGAAGCGCTTGCCGTGGGGTTAAAAATCAAGGATGGTGATCTTGCCTTCCGTGCAAACCTTGCTACGAGAGGAACGGGCAGACAAATAACGGATCGCCGTGTCGGAAGGAATCTTTCTACGGAAGAGGCTACACAACTCTGTGAAGAAATTAACAAGAAGATAAAATTGGATTCCATACCCGCTACATTTACATTTAAAAACACCGTCGAATATAGAGGCGTATTGGTTGTCCGTGGTGTTAAGGATAAACTTTCTGGATATGTAACGAACACCGATCCGGCGTATACAAAACATGGTCTTTTAGGCGTTGCAAAGGAAACGGGCACTTATGAGAATATTGTTGAATATTGTATGCCTGTACACGATTGTCCGGACATGAATGCGGCCTATCGTTCTGCACTCCTTGTGAATGAATTTACCTTGAAAAGTTGTGAGGTACTGGATCAATCTGAAGTTAATAAAAAACGTATTAAGAAGGGAGACCTTCCAGCAAACCTCGTATTATTGAGGGACGCAGGTGATCATCTTCCTAAGCTTCCCACGATAAAAAACAGGTTTAAGAAAAATTTTGGGTGTTTTGTGGAAATGCCGACAGAAGAGGGTATTGCCTTAATGACCGGTATGAAGATAGTTCCCATACCACTACCCACGAAAGACCTGAAAAAGGATTATACCCTGCGTGCCAATATGACCATTAAGCATTTGAAAAAATACGATGGGCTTTATATCCATATTAAAGGGCCGGACGTGCCTGGCCATGATGGTGATGCGGTCAAGAAAAAGACCATTATTGAAACGATTGACCGATACTATCTTACACCTTTAATAGACAGTATAGACCTTGATAAAACCATCGTTGCGGTTACCGCCGACCATTCAACTCCCTGTCGATTAAAGTCGCATTCAGACGACCCTGTCCCGTTGCTGATTAGCGGAGGAAACGTTAAGCCTGATTCAACAAAATTCTTTTCGGAAAAGGCCTGTTTAGCCGGGAAAATAGGGAAAATCAAAGGCACTCAGCTTATGCCGCTCCTGGTTAAATATGCAAATGCAACCAAATAAAGGGACGTGGTTAAAATGGGTAGTAATTTCTTGCGGCATAATCTTCTGTGTTGGTTTAGCAGTTGTCTTGATTATCCCGGCATTTATTTCGGGAGATTTTATAAGACAAAAGGTTACACAGGTATTAGATGATAGATTCAAATCAGTCCATCAGGTTGGGGCATTTTCTTTTCATTGGCCCAATCAGATTAATATTTCTTCTATCGTCATCCAGAAGCAAGAAGAAAACAGAGAGGAGCCGATAAAATTCGAGGAGATTCAAGGTACGTTAAAATTACTCCCGTTGCTTTTTAAAAAAATGGTTGTTAAAAAAATTTCCATACGAGAGATTAATTATGAAAATAGATTATTGGTAAAAAATTTTGTTACGGACACATTTTCATTCAACAATGGCGTTGTTTCTGCCCGTGCACGATTGAGCGTGAATGAAGGGCCAACTGCCATCAAAGGAGTGATTGATCTCCGTCAAAAAAAGCCGGCATTTGATCTTTCGATAGAAGCAAAAGATATTCACATTACCCAGGATATTCCATTTCTCAGCATATTGCCGATATTTGCAACAAAGGATGGGGAAGTAGGGGGGATTTTGAGTCTCAAAGGGTATTTACGTGGAAAGGGGCTGGGCAAGGAAATCCTCAACAAAAAACTTGTTGCTGATATGAAACTGGAAGTAAGAAATGGGTACATTAGAGGTAATAAATTATTGTCTTCCATATTGGGAATTATAGGGGTAAAGGGTGCGTATTCATTTGATTCGATGGAAGCCGTAATCCAGATAAAGGATGGCAGTATTTCTACACCAAAAATGGATATTCAGAGCCCACTCTTGAGCCTGAATGCGTCCGGTGTGACCAAATTTGATGGTTCTATCTCTTATGATGCTACAGTTAGATTTAGTAAAGAACACATGGGCAAGGATATGGAAAAAATCGCAGGCTTACTTTTAAAGGAAAACGCGTTGCCGGTAGAAATACGAGGCACGACGAAAGACCCAAAAGTCTCGGTAAAACTGCCCAAGGAGAATTTAGAGAATATTGTCAAGGGATTGGTAAGTGATTTTTTATCGAATCCAAAAGAGAAGCGGAAGAAAGAAAAGAAAAAGTAGATGTTCAGAATTTCAAACAATTTGTTCCTCCCCCTTGATGGGGGAGGTTAGGTGGGGGTGAAGGAAAAGGGCCTATCACCCTCCCCAATCCCTCCCATCAAGGGCAATGTCATTGAATTAAGGGAGAGTGTTTTTTCCTTCGAAACAAAGCCTGAAGGGCTGACAGAGTATAGCCCAGGGCGACAGCCCTGGGATAAGAATTTAATAATATTTTAGCCCTGAAAGGGCGGCACAATATTGTAATTCAATGACATTGCCCATCAAGGGAGGGATTGATTGTGATTCAAGTAGTTACCGAATGTCCATTTTAAATTGAATTTTCCCTTCTGGACACAGATGAACGCAGATAAGCAGGATTTTAAATACAAAGAACAAACCAAAGAGATTATTAAAATATTTTATAAAGTTTATAGCAAAATCAGAATCCAAACGTAAAATCTTTAATTTGACGTTTATGAATTTCGAACTGGTAGCGTATCCGTCCCGGTTGCGCAAAAAAAATAGTTGTCTGCTTTTATCCGAGAGAATCTACGTCCTATTTAAAAAATGAATTGGATTGATTACACAATCTTTGCCGTCCTGTTCTTCTCCACAGCCCTGGGACTTGCCAGTGGTCCTGTGCTTCAACTCCTGAGAATCGGTTGTTTACTGATCTCCTTTTTCGCAGCAATCTTCTTCCATGGCATTTTAGTTGGCATTTTGAAAGGCATCTTCACGCCCTCTACTGCAAGCTTATTAAGTTACTTTATCGTCTTTGGTGTTGCGTTCATCGCCACGTACATTTTCACAGACATCCTGAAGAGGATCATGGGCAGGTGGAATATGGGCTTTGGGCTCAGGCTATTTGGCGCATTGTTAGGGATTCTGAAGGGACTTGTCTTTTGCGGCGTAATAATCTTTGGCGTCCTGTTATTTTGCGCCAAACCCACGTGTGACAAGGTCAATACCTCAAAGATTGCAAGCCAGATTGGGAAAGGGATGCAGACCATTGTCTCTATCGTTCCGGAAAGTGTATCGAACAAGGTTAGGGGTTACGCAGAGGAAATCAAGAAAAAGAAATTATCAAAAGATGCAAAGCCGGAGAAGTCAGACAAAGACGAAGATTTTAAATCATCGCCGTGAGGAAAAGATGAATACAAGTCAAACCATAGGGCAGATGGAGGTCTTGAAAAGAATATTGTCTCATATCGCGTTTTACGGTTATTGAGTTCCCAAACAGGTACAGCAATGGTCCATTTAAGAATTTCTTGCCTTTCTGTGTCAGTTTGGATACTCAAAACTATACAACTGTGGATTACTGCATAAGTCTCCATATAAGAACCATTGTAATCTATCTGGTGATGTTCCGCCAAATAACCACACTTCTGCCACATTCAGATCAGGAATTTCAATTTTATCAAATTCTAATCTAACCTGTCTGTTCACATGAATTGCAATTACAGTATTATGAGACACAGGGTATTTTTTTAGTTCTGCGATAATTTGGTTAAGGTCTTTGGTCGGATTTAAGTATTCAGGTACAAGTTCCTTAATCTGCACAGGTGTAAATCCATATTTACAACGAGTCACGCAATCATAATCTGCATTTTCTACGATTGCAAAATAGACCGGAGTATGAACAACGGTTTTCCCCATACCATAACAGAAAATTGCTGCTTCACGCCCTTCTCTATAGCATTTGAGGGAATTAGTACGGAAATTACGGACTTTCATATCTATTTGGTAATTTGATGCTATTATTTCCAGTTCTTTCAATTTAAGTAAAACGATTTTGGGGTCTTGATACTTTAATTTACTCCATTCTTTTATTGCAAGTCTATCCACCATTTCATACCTACTTCCTTTTATTATCTAATTGCCATTTAAATCCTATATCTTCGAGTCTTTTGATTCTTTCTGGAGACAGTTTTCCTTTTTTATATGCCTGCCTTTTCTTACCTTGCCACTTTCCCAATTTGCATGAATCAGGCGCATTGGGATCTCCAAATTGCTCTTTATATTTCAACGTCTCCATGAGTCCCTTCTCGAAAGATGCATCATACGGTTTAAATACAAATCCTATTTCCTCGAATCTTTTAATTTTTTCAGGAGATAATCTTCCTCCTTTATATGCTTGTCTTCTCTTGCTCTGCCATCTTCCCAGCGGATAACCATCAGAAGTTTTGTATGCGGGTGGTGCGTTAGCATTTCCAAATTGTTCTTTATATTTGAGCGTTTCATTAAACCCTTTTTCGAAAGATTCATCTTCAATATTAAAATTCCATTTGAATCCCACTTCTTCGAGTTTTCTAATTCTCTCATCGGACAGTTTCCCCATCTTATAGGATTGCCTTTTAGTGTTTTGCCATGAACCAAGATTAAAGCCTTCTGCCGTTACGTAATTTTGCGGTGCATTTGGGTACCCAAACCGTTCCTTATATTTAATAGTTTCCTGTAAACCAACTTTAAAGGCATCTTTTCTTAAACTCCACACAAAACCAACATCTTCAAGTCTTCTTATCTTTTCTCTATCGAGTTTCCCTTTTTTATAAGAGGACCTTTGGCATTCTTGCCATCGCCGGAGTTTATACCCTTGTAGGGTTTTATAACCATGCGGAACATTGGCATCACCATGTTGCTCTTTGTATTTTATAGTTTCGGTAAAACCTTTTTCAAAAGATTCGTCTGGTGGCAGTTTTGTTTTTATATCATCTAATCTTAATCCTATTTCTTCAAGCCTTTTGACTTCTTCTGTGGAAAGTTTATTTTTAATGCGTCTTTGCTGACTTTGCCATTGATAAAGGTCAAAATTGTCTGTTGTTTTATATCCCCACCGAGCATTTGGATTACCGTATTGTTCTTTATATTTAACAGTTTCTTGAAACCCTTTTTCAAAGGATTCACTATGCGAACGTTTAAGGTCAAAACTAAATCCAATTTCTTCAAGTCTTCGAATTTCACTTTCAGAAAGAACATATTTTCTTGTTCTCATGTTGTGTTGCCATCTTCCGAGTTTAAAGCCCCGGAAGACACAATCTCTTGCTACGTTAGCAATACCATTTTCTTTTTTATATTTAACAGTTAAATGAAATCCCTTTTCAAAAGATTCTTCGTGTTGGGTGGGTAGATCAAATCTGAATCCTATTTCTTCGAGTCTTTTAGTTTTTTCACCAGACAATTTGCCTTTTTTGTATGATCTTATTTTGTTTCTCTGCCATGTGTAAAGTTCTTTATAAAAAGAGGAAGTTCTATGCTCCGGTAATAGATTAGCATTACCATATTGCTCTTTATATTTGGCAGTGTTCTGAAAACCTTTTTCAAACATTTCATCAAGACGGTCCCATGTAAATTTTATCTCTTCCAGCTTCTGTATCCTGTCAGAAGGCAGTTTGCCATTCTTATAGAATTGTCTTTGGGTGACTTGCCAAGAACCCAGACTATAACCTTCGTGAGTTTTATAAGAAACGGGCGCATTCGGATTGCCAAATTGCTCTTTGTATTTTACGGTCTCCTGAAAGCCCTTTCCAAAGGTGTCGTCTGTTAGATTCCATTTGAATCCTATTTGGAAGGAGTCGCCCATTCTTGTAAATTTGCCTTTGCACGGTTTGCCATTGGCCAAGTTTAAAGCCTTGATGAGTTTTATAGTCTGATGGTGTATTAGCATCACCATATTGTTCCTTGTATTTTATGGTTTCCAGGAAACCATTTTCAAAGGCTTCTTTTTTGGGGTCCCATATAAAACCAATTTCTTCAAGTTTCTTTATCTTTTCACAATCAAGGCGGCCTTTTTTGTATAATCGCCTTAGATTACCTTGCCATATTCCGAGTTTATAACCTTCTGTTGTCATATAGTTTCGAGAAGCATTCGAATTTCCGAATAGTTCTTTGTATTTTAAAGTCTCTTTAAAGCCCCTCTCAAATGATTCTTCTAGAAAATCCCACGTAAACCCAATTTCTTCAAGTCTTTTAACCCTATCCTGTGTTAGCCTACCTTTTTTATAATCTTGTCTTTTTTTGCATTGCCATCTCCCAAGTGGATAACCTTCTGGTGTCTTGTAACTTTGAGGTGCATTAGGATCACCAAATTGCTCTTTATAGGCAAGCGTTAACCCATACCAGAAATCCCATTTTTTCCCAGTCACTTCAACCGTCTTGGTATAAAGTGTATTGATAAATCGTATCTTATCAATTGTTTTTGGAAGATTATAAAACTCGATTCTTTCAGTATACTCGGTCATCGCATCTTTCCATGCCTGTGTACCTTCTTCACCTTTACCCTGCATAAGTCTCAATTGAGAAACAATATCCTCAAGTCGTTGGTCTTGATCTACCATTGCCTGAAGTACCTGCCAGACGGTATCGAAGTCTGAACTCTCGATAAATTTTTCAGGATCAGTATCTTCCTCGACCACGACCGGTATGAAGATATAACCCTTTTCCTTCCATTCAGCCTTTCTCATGGCCCTCCCTGTTGCCTGCACTATGTCAATAAGGCTTCTTTTGGGGTCAATAAAGGCGA
>JAUSDH010000033.1 GCA_030650655.1 Candidatus Brocadiaceae bacterium | reverse complement strand
CGCCCTCTCCTTCGCCAACCCCTGCTTCGCCAATACATGCGTTATCACCGACGTCAACGTCGTCTTCCCATGATCCACATGACCTATCGTCCCTACGTTCATATGCGGCTTCGTCCGCTTAAATACCTCTTTAGCCATCGTTTCCCACTCCTCTTAATTATTCTACAACTTTTACATTGTATATTATTTTACTTATTTTCTGGAGCTGCTGATGGGATTTGAACCCATGACCTCTTCCTTACCAAGGAAGTGCTCCACCACTGAGCTACAGCAGCAAAGGATAAAACAATAATTTCCAATAAAAGTTATAAGATTATACCTTATCTAAAGTTAGCATTGTTTTTTTTAAGTATTTATAGCAGTAAAGTTATTAATTATAGCATTAAAAATTTAAATGTCAAATATAAATATTATTTTTTAATTAAAAACAAGCTAAAGCGGGCGATGGGAATCGAACCCACATGACTAACTTGGAAGGCTAGGGCTCTACCATTGAGCTACGCCCGCAAAAATAAAAATGTCACCGAGATACATTATTTTAAACGTTTATCAATATAAATGGTGGGTGGAGGAGGATTCGAACCTCCGAAGGCTATGCCAACAGATTTACAGTCTGTCCCCTTTGGCCACTCGGGAATCCACCCTTTCATTTTTCATATCTGGAATATTCTTTTAAAGCTAGCGGTGGGACTCGAACCCACAACCTGCGGTTTACAAAACCGCTGCTCCGCCGTTGAGCTACGCTAGCTAAGAAAGCGTTTTATAATATCAGAACATTAAGAATATTCAAGAAAAAATTGTGAACATAACATCAAATATTTGAAACGTATCCTTCATAATTTCTTTTCACCTCACCTAAGCTATCGCCCCCAAATTTTTCCATGAAACCTCTGGCAATCTCAAAGGCAACCATGGCCTCACAAACCACAGAGGCCGCTGGAACTGCACACACGTCAGATCGTTCGTACGTAGCCGTAATCGGCTCTTTTGTCAGAAAATCTACAGACCGCAAAGATTTTTTCAAGGTCGGAATGGGTTTCATATATGCCCGTACGACGAGCTGCTCCCCGTTGCTTATGCCGCCTTCTATTCCCCCCGCATTATTCGTGACCCTTTTAAATCCACCTGTTTGCAACTTATTCTTCGTGGGTTTTTCATAAAAAATTTCATCGTGCACCTCTGAACCAAATTTGTTGGCTGCATCACAACCCAAACCCACTTCAACACCTTTAATTGCTTGAACAGACATCAATGCACCGGCAAGCCTCGCATCTAATCTCAGATCCCACTGCGTATGATTCCCCAACCCAATAGGCAATCCCTCAGCAATCACTTCAATAATGCCACCGAGGGAGTCTCCTTTTTCACCCGTCTGTTTAATCTTTTCAACAATTTTTGTCTCGATTTCCTGATCTACACAATACATTGGACTTTTTTCACGAATTTGCCTTCCGACTCTTATGTCTCTAAGAAATTTATCCGAGTTAATACCCCCCACTCCTTTTACGTAGCCAAAAACATCTATTCCAAAATGAGAGAGCAAAATCTTCATCAGTGCTCCGGCTGCTACCCTTGCAGCAGTTTCTCTTGCACTTGCCCGCTCTAATATATTTCGTGCATCTTTTTGATTGTACTTTATAACGCCTGCCAAATCAGCGTGACCTGGACGTGGCCTGGTAACGGCTGGTAATTCGTCGATTTTAAAATCCTTATTCTTTATCATCAAACAAATTGGGCTACCAAGGGTTATATTTTTTCTCATGCCGGAAAGGATTTCTATGCGATCCTCTTCGATTTGCATTCTCCCACCCCTCCCCAATCCACCCTGCCTTCGCTTCAATTCGACGTTTATCACCGCTTCATCAATAAATACCCCCGCCGGAAACCCTTCAACCATTGCAATCAGACATTTTCCGTGCGATTCTCCTGCAGTTTTAAAATATAACATCCTGCTTCTCCAATCCAACATGAGTAAGTTTATTATTTCATTGCCTGGAATAATTTAGTTATGCTAGAATCGTAAAATTATATATTTAACAACATGAAATAACAATGTAAATTCTATCCTTATGTATATACTTTTCGTCAGTCTACGCTATTTACGGAGCAGAAAGATATCCTTTTTTGCTATAGCCGGAGTTGCTGTTGGTGTGATGACGCTGATTGTTGTAATGTCGGTAATGAACGGATTCGATCATGAACTCCGCAATAGAATACGAGGCACACTCGCACACATCATCATCTTAAAAGGCGGGATGTACGGACTCGAAGATTACAAACAGGTCATCGATAAAGTAAATACCTTTGAACATGTGACTGCCTGTGCACCCTATGTAGAAGGTCCAGCGCTCATCAAATTAAGAGGGAGGAAGGAATTCGTCTATTTCAAAGGAATTGATCCGAATGCGGAGGCACGTGTGGGCGATTTCGAATCATATATCACCCCGTTCGGAAACCAGCCTGATGACTTGCTAAAAACACACGGAGAAAAAAATACCGTAAGCGCCTTTGGTGGTACAGAACTACTAAGACTTGGGCCGGGTGAACCAGAAAAAGACCCAGGAAGCTTTATCCAAAATGGAGAGCAGGTTGTGCTGGTAACGCTTAAAGAATGGGATAAAATTAGCGTAAAGGCGTTCGTTGTTGCCGGGAAATTCAAATCGGGAATGTATGACTTTGATAAAAACTATGTATACATCCCCCTTGCTGTCGCCCAGGAACTTGTCGGTTCAAAAGAAAAAGACGCTGTCACCGGCATCAGTGTCAAATTAGATGATTCTCGTTACGCAAATCAGGTACGAGACAATCTGCAGACAGAACTGGGCTTTGAATACTATGTACAAACATGGGAAGACGCCAGAAAGACCTTCTTAACCGCGGTTATGATGGAAAGACGCGTAATGGCATTTATATTATTTTTCATCATTGTTGTAGCAGGATTTAACATCCTTGCCATCCTCACTATGATTGTTCTTGAAAAGTCCAAAGACATTGGTGTTTTAAAAGCCCTTGGGGCAACCACACAGGGTATCATGTCTATCTTCCTTTTAAATGGACTGCTTATCGGCAGTATTGGTGCAAGTGCGGGAGTTGCCATAGGGCTATCCATTGTTTTCAGAATTAACTGGCTGGAAAATTTCCTGTACAATACCACGGGTTGGAGGCCATTCCCACCGGAGGTGTATTATTTTAATCAGATCCCAACGGTAGTAAATCCAGGCGGTATCATACTTACCATAGGTATCGCCATTGCAAGCAGTGTGATATTCAGTATTTACCCGGCATTACGAGCTGCACGGCTTGATCCGGTAGAAACATTGCGTTATGAATAAAGAATTTTTAGGAAATGTGTAAAATGTAAAACACTACATATTTCCCATCCCCACACCCTCTCTTATCCTGTCTATAAAAAAACAATCCCCCCTCATCCTTTAAAAGAATAAGGGGGGATTTTAATAGTTCACCACCAGGGCGCGGAGAACACGGAGAAAAACGGATTCCTCCCCCTGTCCCCCTCACGGAGTGGGATAAAGGGGGAGGAGAAAACCTGCATAATTTCTCTGTTTACTCCAATTAAATTAACGAACGGACGCCTTTATAATTCACTTGCCCTTGCCTTTCTTTTTCATCACGATCTCCATCTCCTTCGACTCACCTTCTTTTAGCTTCACCTTCTGCTGGGTATTCCTGTACCCCTTGTTCTTTGCAGAGATAATATAGGTATCGGCCTCTAAGTCTGTAAACTCAAAGAACCCATCCTCATCTGAGGACGTAGTCTGTTTAACCTTTGTCTTTATCCCCTTGAGACTCAGACTTACAGACTCTAATGGATCCCCCACGATGTTCACCACGTTTCCAAAAATCTCACCGGTCTCGATTTGCTCCAGGGTAGTTATGTCAAGGTCCTTTTCCTCACCTTCATTCAGACTTATATCTTGTGTTTGAGTCCGATAACCCTCTAACTCATAGGTAATGGTGTAATTTCCTTTGAGAAGCCCCCCGAATTCATAATACCCATCTTCATCTGTCTCCGTACTATCCGAAAACGCACTGCCTTTAATCGATACCGTAACCCCTTTGAGTGGTTCTCCATCCACGTCTTCTACCCACCCAAAGACAGTACCCGTACCCACCGGTGATGTAGTTGGTGTGGTTGTTGGCGTCGGCGTGAGCGTGGATGATGGCGTTGGCGTGGGTGTTGTTGAAAGAGGCGCCCATGCCGTTTTCACCTTGTAAGGAATTGCGAGATTTTTCAGGTGTATCCAGCCGATGTTTTCACCCCAGGCCCAGCCGTCAAATACGCCATCTGTGCCTATAGTTACCCCACCGTATGTTGGCGCAAAATTAATCCACCCAACGTTCTCACCCCAGGCGTAACCTGAGAGATTGCCAGCGCCGTCATTTGCAACACCGCCATAAGAGGTTGGACTGAGGTTAATCCAGCCGATATTTTCCCCCCATACATACCCCGTCACCGCAGAGTTAGTTACCTCTGCACCGCTCCCCCCATTTCCGCCAGGCTCAAAATTGAGATACCCCACATTCTCGCCGTAGGCATATTGGGAGTCGTCGTTATCGGGATCGATGTTTTCTGCAGTTACCACTTCGGCGCTAATACCAAGCATAAAAATAATGTTCAAAAATAAGAAAATTATACCATGTTTTTTTCTAATCATGTTCACATTCTCCTCTATAAATTTTTACCACAGTCATCATGCCGCTCTTGCGCCACCATGAAACTATGAAAATGTTTATGTGCGTGTAGCCGCAGGCTTTACGCCTGCGAGTTCGCACCCATAAAGGTTGCGGCTACATTTGAATTTCCGAGCCAGGAGCCAGGACAAATTGTTAACGTAAGGACATTGCCTTAAAAAACCTTGCGGATATTGATGTCCAGCGCTCTGCAATGCTTCTTTTCTTTACCCCGCGTAACCAGACTCCGCCTTCTCTTATAACACGGACTGTAAAACCCTGCTCCATGAACCATCTAAGATACCTTTCCTTCGAGCTTACAGGGAAACCACACCTGGCTCGAAAACCCCTTGTCGATCCGGTGCCCTTGAGACCTAAGACTTCCTGGACAATTTCCGCCTGTTTATCGTAAAATTCAAAGAACCGGCCCACCTGAAAAAAGAGAATTGACTTTGGATATCTTCCCAGAAAAAACCGGTACTGCCCCTTGAGTGTATGCAGTCTTGATGGCGCTCTGTTTACTATCTTTAACCTGTCTTTATCATGATAAAACAAATCGCCTATCCATGAAAACCGTTCCACCAGTCTCTTCTTTAGCAGATACGCATTAGCCATCTTGAAATGAGCCAGATAGGAAGACCAGGTATCCCTCAATTTTTCCATCACGGAAATGTCGTACTTTAAAACCCTGCCCCTTACTTGATACGGGGAATGTGACCCTTTCCCCCATTTTCATGAGGACAGGTTTCTCCACGATCAATTTCTTCTGGTATTCCATAAGCCTTGCCTTGAAACGATTCACTACCCTGCGCCTTACCAGGAGATAATCAGGTCTTACAATATAACCTAAGAAATCCACACCGTTACGTATCGGCCCGATGGCCTGTCTCCGGTCGTTCAATGCTAATCGGAGATGTACGTTCAGAAAGTCCCTGATATTCTCCTTCCATTCCAGAAGTCTCTCTTTTCTCTCATCCAGAAGTACGAAATCATCGCAATACCGCAGATAGTATTTGACTTTCAGATGATGCTTCACGAACTGGTCCAATTCATTTAAATAGACATTCGCAAAAAATTGACTTGTCAGATTCCCATGGGGAGACCCCTTTCATTTTCTGCGTTAAAAAGGGTTTTATGGGGTGGCACTTCTTTCAACAAATGCCTCTTTCCCTTGTAAATAAAGTTCTTCGTGCAATCATGGAAGATAATCGTTTTTGCCAGCCAGATCACATTTCCATCCTTTATCTTTTTTGTAATAACCTGGTAGAGGATTTCCTTATTAATGTTAAAAAAGAACCCCTGGATGTCCAGGTGCATGAAATATGCACTCCTTGTATTATTGCGGCTCACCTTCCTCGTAAAAGCCTGAAGCCGCTTCACAGCCAGATGTGTCCCCTTCTCCTTACGACATGCATAGGAATCATAAATAAAGCGCGGCTCACATATCTTCTCCAGCGCACTGACAAGGATGTGGTGGACTACACGATCCTTGAAATCCGCGGCAAAAATCTCTCTCAACTTCGGTTGGTTAACCACAAAACAGACAGAACGGGATGGTGAATAGGTACGTTCCTTAAGCTCTTCCTGAAGTCTCACGAGATTTTCTTCTAAGTTATACTCAAATTTAAGCGCATTCAGGGTATTTCTCTTGTTCCTCCTGCAATGGAGATATTGACGATACATATTATCAAGAGAAAAAATGGGGGACATCATGCTCCGCCTCGCACACACCATACGTAGTTGTTGTTGCTCTTATCGTTGTTGTTCACGTTACCATTGTTGAAGTTCACGTTCCATGCGTTACTGGTATTGTTAACATTGGTAGTAGACGACCAGTAGTTGTTCGACTGCACATTTGTCTGCCCACTTTGGCACTTTCCCTCTTGCCACAAACGATTCAGCCCGGTAGGGTGGATTAAGGCGCTGTCTTTTGCGCCGAATCCACCAATTCCCGAAAAGGTGGATTCGCTTCGTTTAATCCAACCTACACGACTGCCCTTGGCAGCTACTTTTAATCTCCCCTCTAGAAAGAGGGGCCGGGTGTGTGTTACGGCAAACTTACACACCCCTTTATCCCATAGGTGTTAGGTTAAGAAGCCTATAAATATCTTAAACACTTTTTTTACTTATTGTTTTATGTTTTTTTCAAGAACCAAACATCAATAAAATCTAGGATTAGCAAATGGTCTTTATAAGTACTACAAATGAAATCATTAATATTAAACTTTAAGTTTAAACATTCTTAATTTCTTGTTTTATATTAATCGCAACTTATTGCTGTCATTGGTACTTATAGCAATTTTCTTTTTTCTTAACCTAACACCTATGCCCTTTATCCCCTCTTTTTAGAGGGGAATCACAAAAGTTTGAATTTCCTTACCGTCAAGAGGAAAG
>JAUSDH010000072.1 GCA_030650655.1 Candidatus Brocadiaceae bacterium | reverse complement strand
ACCTCCCCTTCATCCCCTCCTTGCGAAGGAGGAAAGAGGGGTGGTTATAAGTTCAAGGCCAATATGTCAAGACGGAGTTTTACCGAATCATGATGAATTATTTACCTATTACTTCTGTGGGTAACCTTTGCATTGCCCAGTGTTTTTCTGATTGATGAAACTTCATTGACACTCAAAAGATTGACTGCTATACTAGCGCTGTATCCGGGCAAATTAATAAAATACGCTTTGATATTTGAAGAAAAATTAGCATTGCGGTTTCTTGGGAGAGTTGTACAACGCGGCAGCCTGTACGTATTTTCACCTAAAAATTGCAGTCGGACGCAGATGAGCGCTGATTTCTACTGATCTTTCAACAGAATGTATAATACCGTCGCTCACCCGTTGGGTGAGTTAACTCAAAGAATTAAGTCGTTATCTATCTATACTTATCTGTGTTCATCTGTGTCCCATTGCAGAATTTCGGTTTCATATTTATTGCTGGGGATTTGGGTTCGCTTCGGCAATATTCTTTATGGTAAACAATTTACGTAAATGAAATCGTATTACCAGCGTTCAAAGAGCCTGGCCAACAGTTTTTTATTTATCCTTCCCCTGTTGGTCTTATATGAAGTCGGAATTGCGATGCAAGGCTCTGGAATCAAGAATACTGCTGATGTTGTCATTAAAACGCCTCTGATTTTATTTGGTAAAAATGGTTCTTTAATATTTAATTTGTTGGTTATTGCTTTTCTTTTTGTATCGGTGTTTTATATAGAAAAGGAATATCGCTTTAGTTCCTTGATATTTATCCCAATGATCATGGAAGGTGCGTTCTATTCACTTTTCATGGGTTATGTACTTGGTTATGTTGTTTACGAGGTGCTGTTTCCCCTTGCCCTTGCGAAGCCTTTTTCCACGAATATGTGGCACGGCATTGTTCTTTCTGTTGGAGCGGGGGTTTATGAAGAAATAGTATTTCGACTTCTTTTAGTCACGTTACTTTATTTTATATTTACAAAGCTATTAAAAATAAAGAAACCCCTAAGTGCAATTGCAAGTGTCTTAATAGGCGCATTAATATTCACCTCCGTGCACTATATAGGAACTTTAAAAGACAGTTTTACGTATGCCAGTTTTACGTTCAGATTGTTAGCCGGGCTAGTTCTATCAGCTATCTTCATGTTTCGGGGATTAGGCGTCGTTGTTTATACACACGCCATATATGATGTGCTCACGATTTTAAAACCCTTTCATATTTAAGGAGTTTTGATGGAAAATATTATCGTTGGCATTACAGGAGCCAGTGGAGTTGTCTATGCCCAACGTCTCTTACAAGTCCTTTGCAGAAAAGAATACAATATCCACTTATCCATATCGGATGCTGCTTTCCTGGTTATTAAGCATGAATTGGGGATCGATTTAAACCGCAGCCAATCAAATATTGGGGAATTTCTGGGTTACTCGACGGACAATATCATCTATTATAACAACTCAGACATTGGCGCTACTATTGCCAGCAGTCGGTATCCCATCAAGGCAATGGTTATCGTTCCGTGCAGTATGAACACCCTGTGCTCCATTGCTCATGGAATTTCAAACAATCTCATTCAGCGTGCGGCGAGTATCGCCCTTAAAGAAGGCAGAAAACTTGTCGTGGTACCCCGTGAAACACCATTATCCCCTATCCATCTGGAGGCCATGCAGAAATTGTCCTCTGCAGGAACTTGCATCTTGCCAGCAATGCCTGGATTCTACCACAATCCAAAGACCATTGCAGACCAGGTGGATTTTATCGTGGCCAAGATATTGGATGTGTTGAATATAACACACACCCTTGTTCCTGAATGGCACGGTGGGGAAATACTTAATATCGAAGATTTATAACAGTTCAGCACCCCCACCTGACCTCCCCCATCGAGGGGGAGGAAACGTTTTTCCCCCGCCCCTGGTGGGAGGGGGGTGAACTGATACGAAGATTTATAAATGCAATGGATATTGATAAATTCCAAAAGCTCATAGAAGAGACCTATTTAAAAAAGGACGCAAAACGCGGTTTGTCCAAAACCTTTATGTGGTTTACCGAAGAAGTCGGTGAACTTTCCCGTGCCTTACGGGAAAACAATAAAGAAGATTTGAATAAAGAATTTGCTGATGTACTTGCATGGCTCTGTTCTCTGGCAAGTTTGTCGGGTATTAATATGGAAGAAACGATTAGCAAATATACAGCAGGGTGTCCCGTTTGTCACGGTATTCCTTGCATTTGTATAGAAAAATAAAGGAAGAATAGAATTATGTCAGATACACAACCCAATGTTGCTCCACCAGGCGTAGGATGGCAACCTATATATGTCAAAAAAACCAGGGGTGTTGGTTTTTGGGTCTCAATAGGTTTCGCCATATTCTTTTTCTTATGCACGCTATTGTTATTTACACTCTTCATAGGCTCTCTGGTACTAAGTAAGGCATTCGTCACAAGCGCCACCGGTAAGAAACAAGTCGCAGAAACCATTATAGAAGGAAGCGGCGAAGATAAAGTGGCCATAATCTCTATCAAGGGCATATTGAGCAGTGAATCGGCAGAAGGCTTATTTATTGAAAAACCCAGCATTGTTGAGGTCGTGAAGCAACAACTCGAACAAGCCTCTACTGATACCCATGTCAGAGCCGTTCTGCTGGAGGTAGACAGTCCAGGCGGTGGGATTACGGCAAGCGACATTATCTACAACAATATCATGAAATTTAAGACCGACACAAAGAAAAAGGTTGTTGTTTACATGCAGGACATAGCCGCCTCCGGTGGATATTACATATCCTCTGCGGCTGATGCCATTATTGCGCATCCTACTACTATTACAGGAAGCATCGGGGTGATCATGCCTTTAATAAATGTTGCAGAGCTTATTAATCGATACGGTATAAAGGATAGCTCTATTGCATCTGGTGATATGAAAGAAATCGGATCCCCACTCAAACCTATGACTCCTGAAGAAAATGCTATCCTAAAAAATATCATCGATGAAATGTACATGCAATTCGTAAATGTGGTATCCACAGGGAGGAAGCTGGATATTGAAACAGTCAAGAAAATCGCAGATGGAAGGATATATACAGGCAAGCAAGCCCTTGAAAATGGACTGGTTGATCAATTAGGTTACCTGGAGGACGCCATCAGTTCAGTAAAAAAAATGGCAGGACTTACGGAAGCAACTATCATAAGATACGAAAAACATTACGGTCTGGCCGACATATTTGGCCTGATGTCCAGAAAGCTTTTTCAAAACAATACCATCAAGCTGGACATCTCTCAATTGCAAGAACAGGGCAATACTAAACCTATGTACCTTTGGAATGGCCATTCCAGGAGGGAATAGTTTGCAAAATACAATACAGCATTATGATAAAAGAATTGAGATTTACGGTTATGCTATCGCCAGATCAAAAAGATCGTCTGAGATTTAAAAATGATTAACAAAAATAAAATCATTCAAAAATATTTAGATTTATTGAATGATTTTATGAAATAAGCGTTTGAACACCCGGAAGTATTAAATAAAATTCCGCCTGAGGCCGAACTCATTCTATTACCGACAAACGACATTAAGCTTCGTGCTGAGAATAAGAAAATGGCTAACTCTCTTAGAAAAAAGGGCAAAAAGGTTGTTATGGTTGAGATAGCGAAGCCAAAGGTAATCGTACCTAAAATAGAATTGCTAACAGCATGATTGGAGGAGAACTTATGAAACGATTATTTTATCTTTTACCATTACTACTTGCGTTATTCCTAACTTCATTTTCTTATGCAGATGATATAGAAGTTATCAGGAAGGGCAATTATTCCCTCAGTTTGGAAAGTAACTCTGTAAAGGCAAATAGCAGTACTATGGAAATATTTGATATAGATACTATTGTTATACCAGGTAAAATTACTTTCACTTAAGAAAACTAATGAATTTGCCTAATGCAGATCAGGCACAAGTGGATCGTAAGAAAATTACGGAATACTTGTTGTGTACATCACATCCAGATGGGAGTAATAAAGCGATCTTTTTTTCTCAATTTGGTTTCACGCTAGAAAATTGGAAATTATTAGCAGAATCTTTGCGCAAACATGGTGCAACTTATAATGTGACAAAAGTTGTTGAATCTGAATATGGCACACGTTATAGTGTAGATGGATTGTTAGAAACACCAGATAGCCGCAATCCATAGGTAAGGACTGTTTGGATAATAGAAAAACAGTCTACAACACCAAGATTGATTACTGCACACCCAAAATAGGAGGAAACCATGATAAAAGAGCATGATCGAATTGTTTTGTTGAAAGACTTACCGGAGGATGGTTTACAGGCTGGTGATGTCGGTACGGTTGTTCACATTCATCGTCAAGGTGAAGCATTTGAAGTCGAATTTATGACACTTGACGGTGGAACAGTTGCTGTTATAACTTTGCTTTCATCTCAAATACGAGCAGTTAGTAAAAGGGACATCACCCATGTTAGAGAACTTGCTGTCTCTTGATTAAAAAAGGATTTTGCTGATGTAGACAATATGGTTAGGCTAAAGGAATTTCCACCTTTTAAATTTATAAACAAATCTTCTGGTTATAACTTGCTCGGTAAGCAAGTCCCTGTAACGCATATACGTACTAATTATGACGACGGCCGGAATGACGAGGGAATGTTTCTTTGAACTTTTAGAAACAGCCAAATAATATCACAGAAAAAGTGTTTTACAATTTATATCAAAAACGTACATGCTTTTTATTTTTCAACGGATTATAACAATATGAAACGGTTAATTTGTCTTTTGTCCCTTCTACTTGCATTATCATTAACTTCATTTTCTTATGCGGATGATATAGAAGTTATCAAGAAGGGCAATTATTCCCTCAGTTTGGAAAGTAACTCTGTAAAGGCAAATAGCAGTATTATGGAAATATTTGATATAGACACTATTGGCAACAAAATACCAGATCAGATTATTGCAACCGTAGAATCTGGAGACTGGGTGTCCTCTCTGCCAAATACTGTTACCGTTGCCGATGCTGATAACAATGTCGACAAAATCATTGAAAACTGGGATATTAGCTTTGCAAAAGCCAAAAATGGCGGAAGGGTAATTTTTACCAGAGTTATAACAAACAATGATGATGTTGATAGAGAATCATATGCTTGGGAATTAAAAATTAAATACAGATTTATTAAATATCGCTAATATAAAGAATGGTACGTGTTCGTTTTGCACCTTCACCTACAGGTCTCTTACATATTGGTAATGCACGCGTAGCCGTTTTCAATTGGTTGTTTGCAAAACGGCATCAGGGCACTTTTATCTTAAGAATCGAAGATACCGATGTTGCACGCTCTGAGAAAAAGTACATGTCCCAACTCATCGAAGACCTCCACTGGTTAGGAATAACCTGGCAGGAAGGACCCGATGTGGGCGGCCAGTACGGTCCGTATTTACAATCGGAACGTTTGCATATCTACAATGACCTCTGCCAAAAATTCTTAAAAGAAGGTATTGCATATCGATGTTATTGCACCCCCGAAGAACTGGAAGAACGCAGGCGCATTGCCAAACTCATGGGGAAGCCTCCTCGATACGATAATCGTTGCCGGGAACTCACTGATAAACAAAAAAGGGCTTTTGAAACCTCGAATCTAAGAGGCACCATTCGTTTTAAAGTACCGGACGAATTGGTTGTGTTCGACGACCTGATTCGAGGCACCTGTCAGTTTGATGTGAGTCTGACAGGAGATTTTGTAATTATGCGGTCGGACGGAACACCCTCTTTCCACTTCGCTGTTGCTATTGATGACACCCTGATGAGTATTACACACATTATTCGTGGAGAAGACCATTTATCAAACACACCATGTCATATATTACTTTTTCATGCCTTAAAGCAAAAACCTCCACAATTTGCCCATCTGTCGCTTACCATGGGCGCTGACCGTTCCTTGTTGAGTAAACGGCACGGCGCTTTTTCTATTTCTGAATACCGCAAATTGGGTTATTTACCGGAGGGTTTACTGAATTATATGATGCTATTGGGGTGGTCGCCAAAAGACAAAAAAGAGAAATTCAAGGTTGAAGACGTTGTTGATACATTTGAGATACGCTCTATGAGTAAGGCAGCCTCCGTGTTTGATCAACAAAAGTTGGACTGGCTGAGTGGACAATACATCCGGGAGGCGGACTTGGAGAGACTCGTAACCTTAGCAATACCATACTTACAGGATGCAGGATTTGTTTCTACGGAAGAAAGTAAAATAGACCTAAGTAAATTAAAATTAATTATAGATGCTGTGAGAGGCAATATATCCTGCGTGTCTCAGATCGTCCATGAATCAGAAATCTTTTTCAAGGATGTTGTAATCAGTGAAAATCATGTTGAATTTTTATCGTCAGAGACTTCGCAGTCCATACTTTCAGCCTTTTATATGAATCTCCAAAAGCTCAACACTTTGTCTCCCGAGATATTTAAGGAGGTTTTAAAGACGGTACAAAAAGAAACAAAGGTAAATGGCAAAGGACTTTATATGCCCATCCGTATTGCCTTGACTGGCAGAGAACACGGACCAGAACTCCACAGCATTGTCAATATCCTGGGCATTAATACATGCAAGACGAGGATCGAACGATTTCTTTAAATATTTGATTTTAAGAAAGAGACTTATGGCATTAAAATTTTACAATTCCTTAACTAAAAAAAGGAAGTATTTACACCTTTAAACGAAGGCCGCGTCAATATGTATGTGTGCGGCCCTACGGTCTATGACCATCCACACATTGGGCATGCCAAGAGTTATGTGAGTTTTGATGTAATCGTCCGTTACCTTAGATACCTGAGTTATAAGGTGCGTTACGTGCAGAACATCACCGATGTCGGACACTTGACCGATAATGCAGATGCCGGTGAAGATAAGATACTCAAACGTGCACAAAGGGAGCGGGTAGAACCGGCAGAACTTGTCGAAATATACACGCGGAGTTATTTCGAAGACATGGATGCTCTCAATAACCTGAGACCCGACATCTCGCCACGGGCTACGGCACACATCCCTGAACAAATCGAGATTGTGGAAAAGCTGATTGAAAAAGGGTTTGCCTATGCATCGAATGGTTCTGTCTACTTTGACGTCCAGAAGTTTACTGAATATGGAAAACTCTCCGGAAGAAAACAAGAGGAGCTTGAGGCTGGCGCACGCATAGAAATCAACCCGGAAAAGAGGAATCCTTCTGATTTTGCACTCTGGAAGAAGGCTGAGCCGGGCCATATTATGCGGTGGAAAAGCCCCTGGGGAGAAGGATTCCCAGGATGGCACCTCGAATGTTCGGCCATGTCTATGAAATACCTGGGAACCACACTGGATATCCACGGCGGCGGCCTTGAAAACATATTCCCCCACCATGAATGTGAGATTGCGCAAAGCGAAGCGGCAAACAAATTACCGTTTGTCAGATACTGGATTCACAACAACATGGTCACCGTAAATGGACAAAAGATGGGAAAATCACTTGGAAACTTTGTTACCCTCAAAGATGCCTTTACTAAGTATAATCCCCTGACTATACGATTCTTTATCCTCACAACCCATTATCGCAGTCCTCTTGACTTCAGCAATGAAGCACTGGATGCGGCAGACAAAGGCCTTGAACGCCTTTATAACACCATCAGAAATTTACGGGAACAAATAGATAGCGCAAAGGATGGTCAAACTCCCAGTGGTATCTACGAAAAGTTAGAACACTATAAAAAAACATTCCTTGAATCTATGGACGAAGACATTAACACACCCGGCGCTATTGCCACCCTGTTTGACTTGTCAAAAGAGGTCAATACCCTGCTAAATTCTGGCCAAGAGATCACCAAAAAATGTCTGGAAGACATTGATGCACTCTACCAGGAACTAGCAGGCAATATTTTGGGTATTATCCCTAAAAGCTTTGAATCTGAGCAAAAAGGGGAAGCAGACGTGCTGGATAATGTTATGCGAGTGATCATCGATACCCGCAATGAACTGCGTAAGACAAAACAATGGCAGTTATCAGATTTCATTCGTAACAAACTTACTGAAATAGGCATTACCCTCGATGATAAACCGGACAGCACATCGTGGAAAATGACCAAGAGATGAGGTTTTTCTGTGAATTGTGTGAAAACAAGCTATAGAAGTGAATCCCTCCCCCTCGATGGGGGAGGCTAGGTGGGGGTGATTAAGAATTGAAAAGCAAATCACAACATATAGCTAAAATTCTCAGAAAGAGACCAACTGATGCAGAAAAGCTAATGTGGAGGCACTTAAGAGGGAAGCAATTAGAGGGTTTTAAATTCAGAAGACAAGAACCAATTGGTAGATATGTGGGAGATTTTGTATGTTATGAAAAAAGAATACTCGTAGAAGTAGATGGAGGACAGCATTCTGTGGAAAAAGATGGTAATAGAAAGCGCTGGCTTGAAGGGCAGGGCTTTAAGGTTTTGAGATTTTGGAATAATGATGTATTGAAAAATATTCAGGGAGTACTGGAAGTAATAAGACGGCATTGCTTGTCTCACCCTCCCCTAACCCCTCCCATCAAGGGAGGGGAAACTGATTCGTATATCCACAAAAAAGCCTGAAGGAACAGAAATGATTACTTTGGAACAAGTAAAAAACCATCCAGACGTCAAGGTATACATTAAAAAAGCAAATGAATTTCTGGGGGTCATTGGCTACACTGAACACGGCGAACGTCATGGGAATTACGTGGCGAAAAACGCCAGAAAACTTCTCCAGGAACTCGGATACGACGCAAACACCTGTGAACTGGCGGCTATCTCCGGGTATATTCATGATATCGGAAATGTAGTCAGCCGGCATATACATCCAGAAGCAGGCGCTTACCTGGCAAGTCAGTTCTTAAAAGAGTTAGGCATGCCTGTGGAAGATCGGGTTATGATCATGAGCGCAGTCGGAAACCACGATGAAGGCTCTTGTGATGCTGTAAGTCCTGTATCAGCCGCACTCATCATTGCCGATAAATCCGATGTCCATCGGTCGAGGGTGCGCAATGTAAAAGA
>JAUSDH010000009.1 GCA_030650655.1 Candidatus Brocadiaceae bacterium | reverse complement strand
ATTTCGATTATCGGAAGGTTGCTAAGGAAATAAAAGTGCCTGATAATATTTTACGTGAAATTGAAGATGAAGTGAAGAAAGAGTTCCCACGAGATAGAATGATGTACGAACTCCACGTTTTGAGGGCAATAAAAAGTAAGTGCTGGCAAAAGGATTCAGAGAAAAAGAAGATAAAAATAGGGGGAGGCAGGAAGGGACGCATCTTAAATATTAAGTAATTGCTTCTTCAAAGTCGGGTTGGGTTGAGGAACGAAACCCAACGTCTTTCTGACTTTGTTGTAGCCCACGAAATATACGAAAGACCGCGAAAGTCCTTTATAACAAATTCAGAATTATACTTCTTTTGTGTTTTTTCGCGTGTTTCGTGGGCTTAGATAACTTTGATTTTCATTAAATTTGGCGGTATTTACGGCGCCCACAGGTACATAAAAGACGGCGTGCCTGACCTGACGAATGTTTTCAGGTCGATATTGAGGAGATTGATAGTGCCAAATCCTGAACTACTGAGTTGTGAATATATGTTATTCTTGTAAGCACCCGGTCTGTGATATATGATGACCCGTGCCGTCGTGAGCCCTGCCTCTTCCTTCGCCAAGGCAATGGCCTCATCCAGATAGCCAATCTGGTCGATAAGTCCATTTTCCAATGCCTGCTGGGCAGTATAAATCCTGCCATCGGCAAGCGACCTGAGTTTTTCCAGCGTCAAATTTTTTCTGTTCTCTGCAATGACCGACAAAAACCTTTCGTACATGTTATCCAGGATACCTTGAAATATCTTTCGTTCCTCTTCTGTCATCGTCTTTAATGGAGAACCCATGTCCTTGTGTTCACCTGTCTTGATAGAGGTATCTTTCACACCGATTTTCTGGAGAAGTCCCTCGACACTGAGATTGAGCATAATAACGCCGATACTGCCCGTAACGGTGGTAGGGTGTGCTATAATCTTGTCAGCAGAGACGGCTACGTAATAACCACCCGATGCCCCCAAATCCATGATACAGGCAATGACCTTGTTGTTTGTTTTCTTTTTAAACTGCTCGATTTCATGATAGATCATATCTGATGCGGTAACTGCTCCGCCCGGACTGTTGATACGCAGGATAACGGCTTTCACCTGTTTGTCTTTTGCCGCCGTTTTGAGTTCTTCTTTGATACGTGCAACCATATCCGGTTCCCCTGAGAGACCGGCGATGCCGCGCTTTTCCTCCTCAGAAATAATGCCGGAAATATCAATAATAAGTATCTTCTCTTTTCCCTTCCCCATAACTGTTGTCTCTTTGAGCGGCGCAACGTATGGGACGAGGGAGACGGATATGAAACTACAGCCGGAAGCCAAAAATAGACACAGAGCAAAAATGCAGGTAGAGATAGTTAAAAAATATTTGTCTTTCATGTTCTTCGTGACAAGAATCAATAGCATTTGATATAAATTAGGCGCTTAATAAATTATTTTTACATTTCTAAAAAAATGTAGCGCCGAACCCTTGTGGTCGGCATTTGGCGGGGGATAAACCACCCGCGCTACGCTCCCGACTCGTTCGGGTTAGGTATTACAAGATTTGGTAGTCTCCTGGCGGCGACTGGCAATTTACACCCGTTTGCAATTGTTACAATGTCGCCATTAACGTAGGGGCGGTCCAAAAAAGTTCTATTTTCAACTGTCATTGCGAGCGTGAGCGAAGCAATCTATTTTGAAACCCTTTAAAATCAAGGGATTGCTTCAGTCGTTCCTCCTTCGCAATGACATGGTAATAACTTTTTGGATAACCCAAAATAATATCGCCATCGGGAGACGGCTCCTACAATGCTGTAACGCGACTTTCAAGTCGCCTGTTTCATCTGCTTACCTTTTTAGCCGCCTCATGCGAGATAAATCTCGCGCTACAATTACGTAACATTGAAATTCCTTACTATTTATAGTAAACGTTTAAATAAGGTGACATACAATCGTCATTGCGAGCACATTCGCGTTGCTCAGTGTAAACTCCGCGAAGCAATCCTTCCCTGCGATTGCTTCAGGCTTGCGCCTTCGCAATGACAACTTTCTTTTTCGTTGGCTATAATAATAGCAGGGTTATACAACCGCTACAAGCTGGATATCGAAAGTCAGGCCCTTGCCAGCCAAGGGGTGGTTTGCGTCTAACGTCACATCCGATGCAGCGACATCGGCTACGGTAACTATAATTGTTCGACCATCTTCATTCTGGGTTTCGAATTGCTGTCCGACTTTCACTTCCAGGTCAGGCGGAAACTGGTTCCGTCCAACCACACCCACCATTTCCTTATGGTGCAGACCATACGCATCCTCCGCCTGGATGTTAATAGTTCTCGATTCTCCCGTATTCATTCCTACCACGGTCTGCTCAAAACCCGGGATCAACTGGCCATCGCCAATGGTAAATTGCATAGGCTCCCGGTTATGAGAGGTGTCAAACAACGAACCGTCATTTAATTTACCTGTGTAATGAACTTTCACGGTGTCGCCGTGTTTTGCCTGTGCCATTTTCCATTCCTTCCTTTTTTATGGCGGGTCCTATCGTAATACTCTTCCCTCTAATTTTGACATTTTTCATGGTATCCTGGACATCTTGCGCATATTCTACCGGCACCTCAACAAAGGAGTACTTGTCGAAGACATCAATATCTCCGATTACTCTACCAGAAAGGCCTGTTTCCCCGGTAATTGCACCCAAAATATCTCCCTTACGTATATTCTGCTTTTTGCCAACATTGATAAACAACTTCACCATCCCAGGCGCAGCTCCCGTGTCGCCAAAATCTTCCTTCTGTGCCGAGGATTCTTTGCCGGTTTCACCTATAACCATTTTCAACAGAGATGCGGCAATATCCAGGGAAGTATACTCTTCCGCGATCAGCCGTTCAACCCAATTAGTGTATTTGCCCAAGTGACCTTCATCGATAGATTTTTTTACTTTTTCTAAAAGCAGATTTGTCTTAATTTCTTCTACATCGCTGACAGAGGGAACCTCCTGGAATGTAATTTTTGTCTTTGCGTATCGTTGTATATCCCTTATTTGATAAATATCCCTGCCTACCACGAGGGTAAATGCACGCCCTGTTCTCCCCGCTCTGCCTGTTCTTCCGATCCTGTGCACATAATATTCCTCATCACGAGGCACATCATAGTTGAACACGGCTTCTATATCTTCGACATCAATTCCCCTGGCTGCCACATCAGTTGCAACTAAAATCTCAACAGCGCCTTTTCTGAATTTGGACATGACCCTGTCTCTCTGAGTTTGATTCATGTCACCATGAAGTCCGTCAGCCAGGTATCCTCTTGCCTGAAGGTGACCCACCAGTTCATCCACACGTTTCTTTGTATTGCAAAACACCAGCGATAATTTCAGGTCGTAGGTGTCAATTAAACGAGACAGTACTTCTGGTTTTGTCTGCTCTTTAACTTCATAATAAAACTGCTCGATACTGGGAACCGTCAACTCCTTATGTACCAGCTTTATAAATTCCGGATTTTTCTGATACTTTTTCGCCAAATTTAAAATAGCCTGCGGCATGGTTGCAGAGAAGAGAATGGTTTGTCTTTGTTCCGGAATTTTCTTAAGAATAAATTCAATGTCTTCCCGAAATCCCATGTCCAGCATCTCGTCCGCCTCATCCAATATGACTATTTTTACGTTATCCAGTTTTAAAGTACGGCGATCTAAATGATCCATGACGCGTCCGGGAGTGCCGATAATAATTTGTACACCTTTTTTTAATCCATTAATTTGGCGTTCTATAGGCTGACCACCGTAAATGGGCAATATCTCAACACCTTTTTTATATTTTGAGAGTTTTTTCAGCTCTTCTGCCACCTGGATGGCTAACTCTCTTGTTGGACACAAAATCACTGCTTGTACTTTCCTGCTTTCCGGATCTACCATCTCTAACGTTGGAATCCCAAAAGCAGCAGTCTTCCCCGTGCCTGTTTGCGCCTGACCAATGATATCTTTTCCTTTCAGAATATAGGGAATTGACTGATACTGAATTGGGGTAGCCTCTTCAAAATCCAGCTCAGCAACTGCTTTCTGCATTTCTTTCGACAGATTTAAATCTTCAAATCTCAATTTTTCCATAGTTACATTATCTTTATTTTTCATTTTAACTGTTTTTTATCTCCCTTTCTTCCAAACACTGCGCACATAACAATAAACCCTAATAAAATAGCACAAAACGTAATATATGCAGCAATCAACAATTTTCCATATAATCCACCCATGCTACCCCCAATCTGAACAAATATATTTTTAGATTCACGATTTAAGATATAAATCGTAGATTATAGCTTCTTGTTTAATTAGGCCTTTGGCGACTTTTTCAACGTAGCGCGAACTTTAGTTCGCTTATATCCTATGCGAACTCCATGCTGGTTCAGGCTTGCAGCCTGAACCGAAACATTTCGGTTCAATCGAGGACGATTGAACCAGCGAAAGTCCAAACTTACACACCCCTTTATCGTTCGACTGAGCGCTCACGACGAAGTCCCCTCTCCCCACTTTCGTGAGACATGTTTTTAAAGGGGAATCACACTTGTCCTCAACTTCGATCGGGGAAAAGATTGAAATTCCTGTACGTTAAATTACACCTACATCCTTTTTTTGCAGCCATCCCTTTCTTACATCTTTGCCAACCTTTTCCTCAGCGCCCGGTTTTGAGCCAGTCTCCTGTTTCACACCCACATAAACATATACATTGTACCAATCGTCTTTTTCTCCCTCAATCAGACATTCCACACCGTTATGTACTTCAAACTTAGGTTCGTACTCTTCTCCCGGTCCATACCGTACCTGGCATTTTGTGGTAATGATTACTCCATGACTCACGCCTTGTTCACTATAGATTTTAATTCCAAGCGATACTACCGCAATAAATAAACCGGCAGAAAAACCTATCATCAATCTCTTTAGCCATCCGTATTTGAGAATAATTAAGAAGAAAAGCAACGTCATGAACACTACGTAAAGGGACACGGCGACTACGATTAATTCATTTCCGCTCAATAGAAAAAACCAGAAAAATATCCTTCGGAGTACAACCGGGATTTCGTTCGGTAATTCTTTATCTTCTATAGAGTTTTTTACTAATTTCAGGTTGGCATCCAGGTCCGCATTTCTGGGCATAAGCCGCTGTGCCTTTCGATAATTTAATACGGCCTTCCCTAATTCTCCCTTACGGTAATAGGCGTTTCCCAGATTATAATATATCTGACCGTGCTTGAATCCATTTGCCAATATTGTTTCGTATTGAGATGCCGCCTCTTTTAACTTTTGTTCTGCCTCTTGAGTATTTCTTGCTGCAATACACTTTGCAGCCTGTAGATAATTCTCATTTGCATTGGTAAATAATTTTACAGCCTCATCCCTGGAAATTTCGGATTTCGGATTTCGGATTTCGGATTTTGACGATCCGCAAAATGCAATTCGCATCCCGCATCCCAGAAACAATAGTACAAATAAAGAAAGAACCCACGACCGTATCTTCATTATAATTGTTTCTCCAGTTTTGTAATGAGTTGTTCTGCAAGCTTTAAAGAATGATCCATTTCTTCCTTTGTTCCGCCATCTTTCGAAAAGCGCCGATAATCGAAATTGGTCAAACAGCGATAAACATCTTCAATTGTATCGTCACCAACCCCTCGCTGCTTTAATAAAATGCCGGCCTCATCGCCTGTAACGCTTGCAGCAGAAATATTAAATTTATCCGCCAGGTAATCTGCCATTGATTTGGAAAGAGATGAATAAAACTCTTCAGAAGCATTCCGGGAAAGCGCAGATTTAGCCAGCGCCAATCTCTTTTTTGCTATGGCATGTGCCCGTTTATCCCTGGCATATCCGATATCTGTTTGCAACCTTTCTTTTTGTCTCGTTACAAAAAAAGAGGCGATGACTGCAATTGCCGGGATAGAAAGACACGCTATAAAAAGCGGGTTCGTACAAATGCGGTTTCCCTGATTTCGCAATGAAGATAGATTTGTCATAATAGGCAGGATATCCTGGGTTAGTATTTGAGCTTGTTGTTTTGTAGATACGATATTACTCCCTGAAAGCGTCAGTTGAATTGGCATTTCCTGTTCACCTGCTTCGACAGCAATGGGTATAGGTTCTTTGGTAATCGTCCTGTACTGTCCGGCACGTGGGTCAAAAAAGCTAAACACAATTGCAGGAATAGATTTCAGATCCGTCTTCTGCGGTTCAATAACCTTACTAAACACCTTTCGTCCACGAATCAATTCCTCCCGGTTGGTGATCTGGGTATTAGATTCTGCAGGATACAGTTTAAAATCCTTTTCGTTATTTAATACCAACACAGGCTCATTTATGGTTTGAATGTTCCCTTCGCCGTATACCGACATGGAGATCGTGATTGGGTCTCCTACTTTTACGTGCTGTGTCTTCATCGAAACATCCATGTTATAAGTGCCAACTGCACCATTAAATTCTTTGGGTTTCCCCTGTTCAGGCAACGGCTTAACCCTTACGGTAATCGATCCTGTTGTCCTCTCGACGGGATACCTCTTCTGCCCCCTGCCAAAGAAGTCATCGAAAAATGCATCTGAAAAAAAACTGTCAACCGGTGAATCCCGTTGTTCTCTCCGCTGTTGAATAATTAAATTGCACTTTAATCTCGCCGGTGTTATCGTAAGTTCTCCAGAAACCATTGGGAAAAGGGCTGTGCGTAATTCTAGTACATTGTACACAATCCCATCCCGGATTTCTTCGTACTGCCTTTGATCACCAAGCTTTTCTTCCATAAAATTTTTCGTGGCTGGCGCCCCATAATCTAGATCAGCAACCGGCAATCCCTTTTGAAAATAAAATCTGAAGGAAAGCACAACCTGTTCGTAGATATAGGCCTCGTTCTTGTCGGTACGCAGCTCAACAAAAACAAGTTTTCCCATATCTGGAGCTTGTGAACCCGATGAGGGGGCAGCACCAACCACTTCCACGGTTACAGGGCTGGAAGAGTAAACTTTCCCTTTGTATTCAACCGTAGACGGCCCAATGGTAAACTTTCCTTTTGCGGCAGGCTGCAACACATACGTATACCCCTTACTGATGGAAACAACTCCGTTGATGATACTTGTCTCTGCTGATATTTTTGGGCCAAATAATAAGGTAAATCCATCGATACTTGGAAATGAAGGAGGTGAAGTGTCCTGAGTTCCGTGAATAGTAAGGGTCAATTGTAACCGGTCGTTTAATGTTAAGGAATTTCGATCAATGGTTGCTGTTAAACTAATATCCTCTGCAAATGTCTTCTGAATACATCCAAATATAATTACGACCGAAATTAAAAAACCAAAATACCTGACGTATTTTCGCATTGTATAATATCCCATCTAAAACATAAATATTAAAAACAAATCACCAGTCCTTTTCAACAGACTTATGCTGGAAATGCTGCTTATCTCTTACCATCGCTCTTGCCTCTTTTTCGGACTGATTCAAGGCATCGAGCAATCGTTCCGCTTCCTCTTTCGACATCTGTTTCATTTCCTGAGGTCGCTGCTGTTGCTGCCCTTCGGGCTGGTCTTTTTGTTCATCTTTATCAGAGCGACTCTGATTCTCGTCTTTTTTGTCCTTGTTCTTTTCCTGTGGATCTTCCGGCGAGGGCTGTTGTTTATCTTTCTGTGATTCCTGTTTTTCTTTGTCCTCGCCTTTCTTTTCACCGGACTGTTCGTCTTTCTTATCCTGGTCTTCTTTCTGCTGCTGATCCTTTTGATCCTGATTTTGCTGTTTCTGCTGCTGTTCTTTCATCTTCTTTTCAACATACTCATAGTTATATTTGGCATCTTTTTTTAATGCATCAAGTTCAGTTGAAGCGGATACTGTTTCGTTAATATAATCCACCGCCTTTTTATAACATTCCAGCGCTTCTTTCATTTTACCCTGCCGATACAGGGTGTTACCCATATTAAAACCTGATTTTGCCTTCATTCCTATATCATCGGATTTTATTACCTTTTCAAATAATTGAGAGGCCTCGTTATATTTGCCTCTTTTGTACTGAACGTCGGCAATATTAAAATCCAATTGCGGTATTTCCGGGGAATCTATCTGTGCATTCACGTATCTATCCAACGCCCCGTCATAATTACCATCCTGGTAAAGCTGATTTCCTTCTCTTATTTTATCGGCCAGCGGGTCTATCCAGCCGATAGATGACAACCCAAGCAATAAGGTCAGAAAAAAACTTAATAATTTGTATCTCTTATTCAATATGTTCATGTACAGGAATTTCAATCTTTTGTGATTCCCCTCTAAAAAGAGGGGACTTCGTCGTGAGCGCTCAGTCGAACGATAAAGGGGTGTGTAAGTTTGCCGCAACACACCCCCGGCCCCTCTTTCTAGAGGTGAGCTTAAAAGTCGCTGCCGAAGGCAGCCTAATTCATAAAGCTGCATTCTTCGTTTTACATGCCTTGTCAATTCTATTTCCATTTTTTCTATCCATCAAAAAACTTTCCAAGGCAATGAGAACAAGTGCGACAAAAAGAGGAATTTGAAAACGATTTATATACCTTTTCACCCGCTGGGTCTTATACGTGGACTCTTCTATCTTTGCAATGCTATCCTTGTAAATCTTCTCCAAACCCCACTGTGTTCCGTACGCTGGTGTATAAAGCCCATCCGTTTCCAACGCGATTTTATTTAAGGTAATCTCGTCTAATCTTGACTTGATGACCTGTCCCTGTCTGTCCTTCAGTAATGTAGCATTACCACTTTCATCTTTAATCCTGATATAAGAACCGTCTTTCTTTCCCACACCCACCGTATAGATAACAATACCCCGTTCTTTTGCCTGTATGGCTGCCTGTATGGGGTCATCCTCATGATTTTCGCCATCGGTAATCAATATGACAGCCTTATGGTTTTTTGAATTTGCCTCAAAGGTGGAAACACTTTTTCTTATTGCCCCTGCAATGGCAGTCCCTCCCAGTGGAATAATGTTTGTGTTTAAATCGTTTAGAAAAAGGCGAAATGCACCATAGTCAGACGTTAATGGGCAATAGGTAAATGCCGAACCTGCAAAGGCAACCAGGCCAACCCTATCTCCTTCCATCACATTTAATAAATCTTCGACTTCCCTTTTTGCCATTTCCAACCTGTTGGGTTTCACATCATCAGCCAGCATGCTCCGGGAAGTATCCATGGCAATCACAATATCAATACCCTTTTTCTCCACCTCTTCCCAATGATACCCCCACTTTGGCTCAATGAGTGTGATTATTAAAAAAAGTACCCCCACGATTATCAATGCCGCCTTGAGCCATTGTCTCTTCCAATTAATTGAAAGTCCGGCTTTTTGTAATAACTCGATATTTGCAAATATATTCAAATCCTTCGCCTTTTTTCTGAAGACGAAGACATACCCAAGAATTAAGAGTAAAATTATCGGTAGTAAATAAAGATAGTTAAGGTTTCCGTATTTCATAGATTAATGTTCAGAAATTTTCAATCTTGTATGATTCCCCTCTAAAAAGAGGGGATAAATGGGGGTGTAAGTTTACCGTAACACACCCCCGGCCCCTCTTTTTAGAGGGGAGCTTAAAAGCGCTACCTTTGGCAGCCGAATTTAAGGTATTTTCCTGTATCTTGTTTTGGTTAAACCCAATTCAAATAGTAATAACCCGAAGGCTGGCAGTAAAAAATAATGAAATAATTCGTTGTATTCAGTGTAGTGAGTTACCTCTGACTCTGTTTTTTCGAGTTTGTCTATCTGGCTGTATATCTCTTTCAGGGATTCAGTATCCGTCGCCCTGTAATATTTTCCATCGGTTATTTTTGCGATTTCCGTTAGAGATGCATCATCAATATCAATTTTTACTTGTCTCATTACCTTGTTCCCGAAGAGGTCTACCGCTGGAAATGGCGCCAGCCCTTTCGTACCTGCACCGATGGTATAAATTTTAATACCAAAGGTTTTGGCTATTTCTGCGGCTGTAAAGGGATCTATTTCTCCTGCATTGTTTCTTCCGTCTGTCAAGAGAACAACCACCTTACTCTTTGCCTTAGTGCCCCTAAGCCTATCCACAGACGAACTAATGGCAGAGCCTATCGCTGTGCCGTCTTCGATCATCCCGATCTCCACCTTCTCTAAAAGTTGTAATAACATCCCATAGTCGAGAGTCATGGGACATTGCGTATATCCCCGTCCGGCAAAAACGACCAACCCGATACGATCATTTACGCGCCTCTGAATAAAATCTTTCACTACCTGTTTAATGACATAAAGTCGATTATATCGTTTGCCCCCCATCTCAAAGTCTTCCGCTAACATACTTCCCGAAACATCCACAGCAAGCACAATATCTATCCCTTCCGTGGTTACCTTTGTTTGTTCATTTCCGTATTGGGGTCGCGCCAGGGCAAGCACAAGCAGCACAATGACTGCAGACCGGAGTATAATCAATATGTATCTGTAACGTTGAAAAAATGAGGGTTTTAGTTTCTTCAGCATCTCTAAAGAGGGAAAGAGAACTTGGTTTGATCCCTTACGGCGGCGGTAAAAATAAACTAAGGGTGGAAGAATAACAACAATTAATAAAAGTATTAAAGGATCATGAAAAATCATTGAACGCAATTATTATCTTTAAAATACTATATGGTTGATAGATGAATTTGTTCACCTTTTTCAATGGCATTCCATATATCTGATTCGGAAAGTTCTCTCTCTATGAGAACATCAACCATCGCATGGAGCGCATCGTTGGTGGTTTTAAGAAGTTCTTCTATACCTCTCTCTGGTGTAAAATACCTGTTTATAATTATCTTGTCTTGTTTGTAAACTCGGGCACCTGCTAATTCTTTCCGATCACCCATGTCTACCTCGTATTCCATTAAAATACCTTTATCCATGAAACCGATATTCAAACACACCTTACTACCGTCTATCGTCAATACTTTAATATCTTGCTTCTTAGAAAGGATTTCTTTAATCTCCGGTGTACAATAAATACCCCACACTGTCTGTAAATTTTGTTTGAGTCTTGCAAGTTCTTCATCTGAAATTTTACGCATTTGTACCCTTGATGACTTTTTACCTGTTTTACCGACAACACCTTTTCCGCGGCTCATATACTTATCTAAAAATTTTTCTGGCGCTTTTACCATTTTTTTACCCTTATAAAAAGGTTTAAAATAGACGTTACCCTCAATATTCCAAAACGAAAATCCAGACAAAAAAAATTACCTTCTTCTGTTGCGTAGAGACAGGTTTAAAACCTGTCTCTACAAAATGTTACCCATTCATTTTTTCGCAGCAACCACCTCCTTCTCTTCTAAGCGTTCTATCGTTTCGTCTATAAATCGCTTTGCTGCATCATAGGTTTCTTTAATCTCAAAATTGGATGGCCCGTATTTAGCATATTTTACCATATCGCAACGCTCAAGGAATTCCCGAATCAATATTTTGTGAATATCGTCTAATTTATTCGTATGTGCCATTTCCGTAAGAAATTCTTCTGTCGTACGCTCAGGCGCCAATAAACCAAATCGATCCTCAATATAATGGCGCAGAATATTGGTTATACGATAATAATATTCCTTGACTAAACCTTTCCCTATCAAATCCTCCTTTGACAACCTCTCCAGTAATCCATAGGCAATCTCTTGAGGTGTTCTTCTGATGAATTGCTGTTCCCGAATTTTTGATCGCTTTTTTAATTTATAGACCAATCCATAAATAACACCTGATAACAATAGCGCGCCCAGACCCACAGAAATCCATACAATCAACCGCTTGAAACTCGTCGGTACGTCTACGGGAGGAAGAATATCTTTTATATCGCCTGAAATTTCTCCTTCTTTTAAAACCCCCTTGATATCAACAGTTACTTCATTTGTAGCAACTTCCCCATCACCCTGACGCCCTTTGTATTTTATTTTTAAAGATGGGACCGTTTGACGACCAATTTCATATGAACTCAGCACGTATTCTCGTTCAACAACCAAATACCCGTCTTTTTCCCTTTCAGGCGTCCCGGCAAGGCCAGTTTCTTTTATAGTAAATACACCGATCTGCTCACCAACTTCAGGAAATTGTATGGTAATATCGCCCTTGTATTTTACCTGAATTCCAAATTTTATTTTATCACCAATCGTTACTTCATTTTTATCAACATGTGCGGCTACCTCTACGAATGCCCTACTTTCAGTATCATTTGATTTTTGAGCAAAGGTAGTATCTTTTGAAAGTATTAGTGTATATACAACTACTACTAAAATCAATAGTTTACTAAATATCTGATACCTTTTTATAGCCATGTCAAATAAAGATTGTCTTTCAACAAATATTCTATGAATTTTCGTATCAGTTCCCCCCTCCCCTAACCCCTCCCACAAGGGGCGGGGGAAAAACGTTTCCTCCCCCTCGATGGGGGAGGTCAGGTGGGGGTGCTTAACTGTTATGAATTTTCTTTAATATCTCTTTTCCCGTATCCTGAAGAATCGGACGATGGGCTCTACATAATGTCTGTTTGTATTGATCAGAATTTCATCAACGCCCATTGATCGAAACAACCTTGACTGCTCCTGCCTCCGTCGGTTGTTCAAAGTGCCAAATTCTTTTCTTGCGAGTGAGTCTGCCGTGTCAAGTAGCAGTATCTCGCCTGACTCTGCATCTCTTAATTCAACAAAACCCACGTTGGGTAATTCTTGTTCTCTGGGGTCTACAATGGTAATTGCAATCATATCATGCCTCTTGTTTGCAATACGCAACGCATGCGCATAGTCATTTGCTATAAAATCAGACACAACAAACGAAATTGTGCGCCGGTGTGTTATCTTGTTTAAATATTCTAAGGCAACGGAGATATTTGTCCCTTTGCCCGTCGGCTGTGAACACAGAAGTTCTCGGATGACTCTCAGAACATGTTTTGGACCTTTTTTTGGTGGGATAAATTTCTCAATTTTGTCCGTAAACATAATCATGCCGACCTTATCGTTATTCTTTATGGCAGAAAACGCCAAGATTGCGCAGATTTCTGTTGCAACCTCATTTTTCAAATGCTTTATTGACCCAAAGTTTCCCGAGGCGCTCACATCAACAAGAAGCATCACCGTTAATTCACGTTCTTCTACATAACGTTTAATGAAGGGGTGGCCCATACGGGCAGTCACATTCCAGTCAATCGTCCGGATTTCATCGCCAGGCTGGTACTCACGCACCTCATCAAACTCCATACCCCGCCCTTTAAAAACGCTATGATACTCACCCACAAACGCCTCATTGACAAGACGACGGGTATGAATCTGTATTTGCTGGATTTTTTTTAATATATCTTTTGAAATCATGACTTATATGTAATAGTTCACCGCAAAGGGCGCGGAGAACGCTGAGAAATAATAAAATAAAGGGAGAATCCGCATAGTTTTTCTGTCTCTTCTCTAACAGCCTCTGCGATCTCGGCGTTCTCTGCGGTGAGCCGAACTGTTACACTTATATCTTATGGCACTTCCACGTTGTCGAATATCTTTTGTATAATTCCCTCAGAATTTATTTCCTCAGCCTCAGCCTCGTAGGTCACAATTATACGATGCCGAAGGACATCCATCCCTATAGACTTAACATCCTGAGGAGTTACAAATCCCCTGCCTTTTATAAATGCATGCGCCTTGGAAGCGAGCGCAAGATAGATTGTTGCACGCGGGGAAGCGCCGTATTCTATGAATTCTTCCAATTCCAGGTTATACGCCTTAGGATCCCTCGATGCGAATACGATATCAATAATGTAATCCTTAATTTTGTCATCTATATAAATCTCATCAACTAAGGCGCGAAGTCGGAGAATATCCTTTGGAGAAATTACAGGATTCACATTGAAATCCTTTTTGGTTATTGCCATGCGTTCCATAATCTCACGTTCCTCCTTCTTATCAGGATACGTAATATTCAATTTAAACATAAAACGGTCTACCTGTGCTTCGGGTAACGGATAGGTACCTTCATGCTCAATTGGATTTTGGGTAGCCAACACAAGAAATGGGTCGTCCAACTTAAATGTCTGATCTCCGATTGTAACCTGTCTTTCCTGCATTGCCTCCAGGAGTGCGCTCTGAACCTTTGCAGGGGCACGGTTAATCTCGTCGGCCAGGACAATGTTGGTAAAGATAGGTCCCTTCCTCACCGTAAAATCACCGCTTTTTGGATTATAAATAAGGGTGCCGATCAAATCGGCAGGGAGTAAATCCGGCGTGAACTGTATCCTCTGGAAACCGGCTTGCAATGCTTTGGCAAGCGTCACAACTGACATCGTTTTTGCCAATCCAGGAACACCTTCCAATAATACATGTCCGTTGGAAAGGATACCAATTAACAGTCTTTCAATTAAATATTTCTGACCTACAATTACCTTGCCAACCTCGTACATGAGGGTGTTCACAAAATCACTTTCTTGTTTTACCCTCTCTGTGATCTTTTTAACATCCGATTCCATCTGCCCCTCCACCACAAATTATTGATTGTTTAAAATTAAACATGCTTTAACATTATAATTAATTCCATTAAACAAAAAACACTATAGAATTTGTTCCACATTTTACCTACGCAATCATTTATAGATTTCTGCAGAACAATTATATATAGCAAATTTTTCCGCTTTAAACAAGCATCAATGAACACTATAAAAGTGCTTGACACCCTATGATAGAGATGCTACGATTAATCCGCTTTGGCATTAAAATTTTTATAAAACATTTTAAGGAAAAGTGTAAGGATTGCTCCTAATTACAGTAGCATTTAACACTTAAACAATGATTCACATATAACAATCCTGAAGGTTTATATCATAAAGTTATAGTCTAAAACAGAGAAAAAAGTAAATAAACGTTGTCTAAAGATATTCCTGTAGTTTTGATCATTGGTAAACAAAATGTAGGCAAGACTACACTTATTAAACTTATTATACCCCCATTGAAGAAAAAGGGATATCGTGTCGGTACCATTAAGTACAACATCCCTTATTTTGAAATTGATTACGAGGGAAAGGATACTTATACATATTACAAGGCAGGGGCGGATGTAGTTTCTATATCCTCACCGGAAAAACTGGCAATCATCAAACGGGTAAACCAAAGACCGCCATCAATAAAAGATATCATTAAACATAATTATGGTGATGTTGACGTCGTGCTTGTCGAAGGGTATAAAAAGTGGCGATACCCTTACATCGAGATCTATAATGACCACAGACACATGGAATCGACAGTCAAAGAGCGTAAAAACCATTTAAAGATTGCAAGCGAAACAAAGACCGGATCTCCTACACCAACTTTTAAAAAAATCGATTTGAAGAACATCTTAAGATTTATAGAATCAAAAATGAATGGATAAACTCGATTGGAGGTGATGAGTATTTCTGGTAAACATCATGAAATTTATTACGAATCAAAACGTATTCCGCAACTTTTAATGCTCAATAAGGTAACATTTTTAGGAGGATATTTCGTTGAAAAAGATTTTTAGTTATTGTGCAATCCCTGTTACAGCGATGTTTGGTTTATATCTTGGATTTGCCAGTTCTTCAGTAAATGCAGGAGATGTTAACAAAATTTACAAAGAAACCTGTGAGTTATGTCACGGCCCTGATGGTAAGGGTAGCGAGGCTGGAAAACAATTCGGCGTACCTGACTTTTCTAGCGCTGATTATCAAAAGTCCAGGACAGATGCGCAGATGAAGGAATCGATGACCAATGGTACAAAGAATCCCAATTATGTAAAACTCTCAGACCTTGGGGTTGACCTTGTAGACCTTGATGCGCTCATCACAGTGGTTCGAGGATTTTCCAAATAAATTAAAACCTATCCATAGATTTTAAATAACACGATTAAAGTATAGAAGGGTAGAATATAAAAATATTCTACCCTTCTCTTTTGTGTATGCAGGATGAATATGCATGGAGAAATAATAAAAATCGATGGTTCTTTTGGTGAAGGCGGTGGACAAATCCTGCGTACCGCCCTTTCGCTATCGGCAATTACAAAAAAACCATTCGAAATATATAACATCCGTGCCAATAGGAAAGTGCCAGGCCTCAGCCACCAGCACCTCCAGGCAGTCAACTCCACAGCCCAAATCTGCAATGCAGAGGTTGCAGGAAATCAACTCCGATCCACAGACCTCAAGTTCTACCCAGGGGAAACACAGGCCGGTACGTATCATTTCAACATTGGCACTGCAGGCTCGGTCTCTCTTGTTTTACAAACCATTTTCTATCCCCTGGGTTTGGCGAACAAACCTTCTTCTATTACCATTGTCGGGGGCACACACGTTACCCACAGTCCCTGTGTAGATTACCTCAAGCAGCAGTGGCTGTTCTTTCTCAAAAAGATTGGCTTTAATGCAGAGATACAAACGCTTAAGGCCGGATTTTACCCACGCGGTGGTGGTGAAGTTCTCGTCAAAATAAATCCGTCAAACCCGCAGTACCCACTAGGGATCAACGATAGAGGAAAACTCATTCAAGTAGAAGGGTTGTCTACAGTAAGTAACCTGGATGTAAACATTGCACAACGACAGCAGTTACAGGCAGAAAAAAGGTTTCTAGGACAAAACATACCCCACGAAATATCTTTGGAAGAAATTCCATCATTGGGAAAGGGAACTATGCTCCTGCTGGTGGGGAAATTCGAATACAGTCAGTGTTGTTATTTTGGCTTAGGTGCGATTGGTAAGCGCGCTGAAACTGTTGCCGATGACGCCTGTAATGAATTCTTCACTTTTCTAAAAACCAAGGGTGTCATCGACGAATATCTAGCCGACCAACTCATCCTCCCCCTCGCTCTTACGAAAGGAAGATCACAATTTATTACACCCAGGATTACGCAACATTTGCTAACGAACATTGAGATTGTAAAGTTGTTTTTGCCGGTAACTATCGATGTCTCTGGAAACTTACATGACGAAGGGTTTATAATAATCCACTCGAAGTGAACCGGAAGTATACCTATAGTTTTTTCATACATGAAAATAATATCAATTATAAAGACATTTTTTCGCCTTCTTTTAAATCAAATTCAATATGAGCAGAACAAGTGCTTTCAAACTGGAATGAACAGGAGATTTTTGGTGGTGGAAGGGGCAAAATAGCCGATCCCTATGTAAATTATAAGCAAGGGGAAGACGCAACAAGAGGTAACGTAATATAACCTGACTTTCCCAAATTTAAGGAGGAGTTCGCAATACACCAAGCATTTATTTTCTTTTAATAATAAGTTGGATAAGTTAGCTGTTCTAATTTTTACCTTGACATTATGATTTGCTTCGCTTAGTTTATTGGCACAAGCAATTAAAATTCACAAAAACTCTTTATACCCCTATTATGAAAGGAGACTCCAAATGTTCAATCTTCGTAAATTGTTTACCTCGGTTATATTTTTATGCGCCTTACTGGGAATATTTGAATTTACAGCATTACCTGATACAAGCGCAGATACGATACAGTTAACGGGAACTATAAGGGATTTTAAGGCTGGCAACCCGGCGGACTTTCAACCATCCACTATCTGTGATCTAAAAACAGGACTGGTTGGATCAACCCTTGGCAGTGATCAAAAACCCACGTTTGGCCCAAATGGCACTGACTGTATCACATCCGAAGAAACCTTTTCTCAATGGTATAACGATGTTCAAGATGTCAACCTTTCGAAATCATATACAATAACGCTTGATAACGGTATAACAGGATCGGGTGGAGTTTACACATACGACAACTCAGCGTTTCTCCCAATAGAAAATGAGTTATTTGGAAACGAAGACAATGACCACAACTTTCACTTTACATTTGAAATACATACTGAATTTACTTATATAGGTGGTGAAAATTTCGCTTTTACAAGCGATGACGATTTGTGGGTCTTTATCAATGATACATTGGTAGTAGACCTGGGAGGGGTGCATGCAGCCATTTCTACATCCATTAATCTGGACAATTTGGGATTGGTCAAGGGTGAAACATACGATTTTGACCTCTTTTTTGCTGAAAGAAACGTAGGTGGTTCTTATTTGTTTTTTCAAACTGGTACTAAATTACAAGCAACACCTATACCGACCGCCACTGCTATACCAACGCTGCCGCCATTACCAACTCCCTCTCCCATACCTTCACCGTCATTGCCGCCATTGCCAACTCCTCCCCCGATACCTTCGCCAACTGCATTACCTACACTTTCTCCCATACCTTCGCCGTCATTGCCGCCACTGCCAACTCCTCCCCCGATACCTTCACCAACAACGCAACCTTCGCCAACTGCATTACCTACACTGCCGCCAATTCCGACACCAACGATCCAACCATTCCCATCGCCAACATTACCACCAAGCGGTGGCGGTGTTGTCTTTGGGTTTGTAAATGATTTTGATGATAATGCACTGAGAGGAGTTACCGTAACTATTACAGGTGATAATTACTCAAATAGTACCGAAACTGACGATAATGGTTACTATGAATTTAGCGACCTTGCCGCGAGGGATTATACACTCACGTACGAGGAAGATGGTTATCAAACTGAGACACAGGAGACAAGCCTAGGAGAAGACCAGGTAAAGGAACTCGGAACGGTTACCATGGAAGAAATCGTAAAAGCTAAAATCTATGGCTATATTGTAAATATCCGCGATAATCCAATTGAATCTGCAAAGCTAAGGCTCAAAGGTATTAAAACAGGCTATAATAGTACCGCATCCTCCGATGCAGATGGGTTCTTCGAATTCTCAGACTTAGAGGCAGATACCTATGTAACCATTGCAAAGAAAAAAGGTTACAAGAACGCCAAACAGACACTAAAGCTTGGAGATGGAGAAGATCGTGAAATTACGATTGAAATGAAAAAGACAAGCAAGAGAATCATAAAGAAATCATCAGAACGATAGTATGTGAGATTGAGTGATTTTATTATTCCTGTAAATTAAGGAAATTTTACATCAGCTTTTCTAGTCAAGAGAGTCCCCCCTTATCCCATAAAGGACAAGGGGGGATTATTTTTTATTGTTTGAATTGTTTTATTGAGCTTTGAACAAACAGAGGCCTTTCGTCTTTGTAAATTTCTAATTCCCCTCCGATTTTACCCTCCCGTACCTCTTCGTCTTCAAGTCCTTGTCGTAAATTGTAATATGAATTTACCTTGAAAGCCTTGTAAAGACAAGTAAAATAATATGTATATCAACACATGCAAATCTAAAATTTTGAGTTCCTAAAAAAATAAAAATGTCAAAACCCATTGACAATGACACAAGAAAACTCGCCGTATCCGAACAGGACAAAAACATAGTCGTAACGGCCGGTGCCGGAACCGGTAAGACTACTCTTCTCGTTAATCGAACGTTACATCTGCTTTTAGGCCACAAAAGGTTCCAAACGGAAGAAAGCCCCATCCTCAGGATAGTCGCCATGACCTTCACAGAAAAGGCCGCCAGTGAAATGAAGATACGACTGATGCAGGAACTTGAAAAAATTGTATCCTTTATCAATAGACATGCCTCACAGGAAGAGGACAGAAAAACAGAAGAGCTTCTTTCAGATATTTGTGATATTTACCATACGACACCTGGTGAGATCGGACGCCGGGCAAAGAAGTCCCTGGAAGATATTGACAAGGCACTTATTGGCACTATTCACAGCTTTGCGGCCTATATCCTGCGTCTTTACCCCATTGAATCAGGAGTGGTACCTGGATTCGTAGTGGATGAAGGAGATATCTTTGATGAATTGTTTGACAAAGAATGGACAAAGTGGTTAGAAACAGAACTCGCGCTTAATTCGTCAAATGCAAACATCTGGAAGAACGTACTTAAACGATTGGACATCGAGCCTCTCAGGGAATTTGCCAAACGATTATCAGGGTTTGCTATCCCATTAGATTCTCTTACGGTAAAGACTGACAATAAATTAAACGTCTTTTCCTTGATAGATCCCTTAATTAGTAAAGCGCTAAATATTATCCCATCCTGCGAAAAGCCCAACAACAACCTCCTCACACAATTAAAAGAACTCTTGAAAATTTTTAAAGCAATAAAAATAGAAGGTGTTAGTCATTTAAACAATTTAGAATATGACCTAGACAAAAATCCGTCTGAAGCAAAGGCTGGTTGGCCAGATGAGGTATTTTTAGCTGCACAAGAACTTGTAAAGGAATGTCATGTTCTATTAAAGAAATTAAAAACCGTCGATGAGGCATTTGTTACAACCACGATAGGCCTCATTCTCCCTTTTGCAAAGGCCTTCCGCCAAACATATTTGTCACAGGGCTATGTCTCTTTCGACGGACTCCTCACCCTGACTAGAGATTTGCTGCAAAATAAAGCATTTCGTTATATCCGTGAAAAACTTAAGAACGAGTTCAGGGCCATACTCGTAGATGAATTTCAGGACACCGATCCTGTCCAATACGAAATTGTTCTTTTTCTTTCTGAGGCATTAGGTCATTACAGCAGAGATGCCCGTAAAGTAAACTTTGAACCGGGAAAGCTTTTTATCGTGGGTGATCCAAAACAGTCTATTTATGCCTTTCGCAGGGCGGACATCGAGGCTTATGAGCAAGTGGTAAAACAGGTGTGCGGGAATGATGAAACTCTGAAATTGCAGGAAAATTTCAGGAGCCATGCCGGTATCATCGAAGTTGTAAACCAATTGTTTGACGGAAAGATCATGAGAGAACAACCTGGTTTACAACCCTGTTATATTCCCATCCATGCAAACAGACAAAAAAAACACCCCTCGCAAAAAGTCGAGATTGTTCTCGTTTTAGATAAAGAAGGAGAAGAACTCAAGGCAGACGATGCCAGAGAGGCCGAGGCTGAGTGGATTGCGCGATGGATTACAACGCACGTGGATAACGAAACCATTCAGGATACATTGGCAGAAGATAAACTCCGCAAGCTGAAATACAAAGACGTTGCCTTGCTTCTGCGTGCATTTACCCAGGTAAGGCCGTATGTAGAAGCGCTCAAACGATACGGTATTCCGTACATTGTGGAAGGAGAAAAATATTTTTACACCACACAGGAAATTCTCGATTTCATGAACCTCCTGCGCATCATAGAAAATCCGCATGATACGATTGCACTGGTGGGTATACTGCGTTCGCCAATTGTAGGCTTGACAGATCGGGAGATATATGAGCTAAAAGAAAACCGTCTATTGGACTACCGCAACTCTATTTCAGGTAAAACCCTCCTGAGCCACAATCTCACGCAGAAGGATAAAAACGCCCCTTCTCCATCCCACCATTCTCAAGGAGGAATGAAGCCGGGATTACAATCAATTACCCCCTCTATTTCCCCCCCTTGTGAAGGTGGGGATGGGGGAGTAAAAAACCTATTTTCAGATTTAAGAAAAATTGTAGAACCATTTTATGATTTTTTAAGAAGAACTCATGCGCGCGCTGGCACAATCCCCGTATCCCAACTCATTACGGAAATTATTGACAATACCCACGTCGCCGAGATTACGGCCTGCGCCTGGCATGGTGAACAAAAACTGGCTAATCTCTGGAAACTTTATCAGATGGCATGCGACATGGAACAATCCGAGGGTATTTCCCTAAAAACATTCATTGAGCGCATCAAGATGCGGATAAAAGAAGCAAGAGAAGAGGGAGAGAGTCCCCTTTCGGATGAAACGCTGGACGTTGTAAAAATCCTGTCTATCCATAAATCGAAGGGACTTGAATTCCCCGTGATAATCCTGGGCAACCTGCACGGTGAAGTGAAAAAAGACAACGAGATACTGAACTCGGCGGTATTTGATTGGACGACATCCACAACGGGCATTGTAATTGGCAAAGGAGACCAACAGGTGAGGAATCTTCAAAGTATCGCAATTGAAAAGAAATTGAACGACCGCTCGTGGGAAGAGGAGAAGCGCGTCCTGTACGTAGCCATGACCAGGGCAAAGGAACGATTAATTCTTACCGGCGCATTGAAGGATGACGATAAATCTTACATGGGACTGATTACAAAAGCCGTGAGGGATGCCACTGGCATTGAGCTTGGAGACGAAACAATTATGAACCTTTTGTCCGCAAAGGAAGAAGAAGATTTACCATCCTCCCATAGCCCCTCCCATCAAGGGAGGGGAAATGCAGGAAACCTTCCATCGGGTAAGGAGAATAAAACATACGAGGAAAATAAAACAGATGAGGAGAAATCTCCTCTCCCCTTGAGGGAGAGGGTTGGGG
>JAUSDH010000008.1 GCA_030650655.1 Candidatus Brocadiaceae bacterium | reverse complement strand
TTAACTTGGTAACTTAGTGGCTTCGTGGCAAAATAAAAATGGAAAAAAAGGATAATAAGGCGGAAAAACATAAAGAAAAAGGCAGATATAGGGCGCTTGCCTTTATTAAAGGCCCTTCACTTGCCAAAGAAAAGGACGTAGAAATATCCGAAAGTGAAATACCCACGTGGCCGTATTTGATAAGAAAAGAGTTTCTTGCGGCAATCATTTGCACCATCATCCTTATCGTCTGGTCTATCCTCCTTGATGCCCCGCTGGAGGAGCTTTCAGATCCTACCATGACCCCAAATCCGGCAAAGGCACCGTGGTATTTTTTAGGGCTTCAGGAAATGCTTGTTTATTTTGATCCCTGGATTGCAGGAGTCGTTTTTCCTATGCTTATCATCATAGGCTTGATGGCCATACCTTATATAGATTTTAATCCAAAGGGAAACGGGTACTACACCTTTAAGGAACGGAAGTTTGCCATGCTTACCTTTTGTTTCGGATTCCATATCTTATGGCTATTGCTGATTATTGTCGGTGTCTTCATGCGTGGGCATGGCTGGCTCTGGTTCTGGCCGTGGCAAGAATGGGATCCCCATCGGATTGCAGCCGAAATCAACTATGATCTGACCAGCTTCGTGGGCATTAACTCAAAATCGCTCCTGGGCTTTATTATCGGTGGCGCAGTTGTGATTGGATACTTCTTCATGGGCATGAATATTCCGTACCGTTTTATGAAGGCAAGAAAAAGCACGATATTAGAAAAACTCGGCATTCTTAAATATTCTATTGTAACGTTTCTTTTCTTATCCATGTTGGCTCTACCAATAAAGGTATTTCTGAGACTGGTATTCCATGTGAAATATATCTGGGTAACGCCGTGGTTTAATATATAAATTAGGTCTACGGCAGTAGGGGCGAAGCATTTGCTGTGATTAGCTTTGAATGTGCTCCTACGTTCTGGACAGCAAATGCTTCGCCCCTACAACTTGTAAACACGAAAATTATGTCAACCAGCAAAAATCCACATCTCATGAAAAAAGAAGAAGACAAATCATACCTGATCATGTATGTCATTGTTAGCGTCCTCCTCGTTGCAGTTACCGCATGGGCGATTGTGAATGAAACCTTTGACAGACGACCCTGGAAAAATTATCAGAAGCGGTTCTATCGCCTGGAGTATGAAAAAATCAAACAGAACTATGAAAAGGAACGTGCAATTTTTGAAAGTCCGGAAGTCCAGAAGGAATACGGAGAGGCAAAGAATAAGCTGGAGCATGCACGAGAAGACTTCAAAAAACCGCAAATACAGGCTGAGTACAGGAAGCTGTCAGATGAACAAAGGGTATTAAGCAGCGAATTGGAGGGTTTGAAGTTTAAGGCAATAGTAATGCGTAACGAAAGTATGGAAAAGGAATATCTCTATGGAAAAAACCCGGGCGAACATGCCAAACATGAAATAGAGGGGTTGGAGGAAAAGGGTAAGGAATTTGCCGCAAAGATTAAGGATTTAGAAGGTAAAATTGCATCCATAAAGGCAAGATTGAATGACCTCAAACATGGCGTCGATCAATATACGGAAGAGTTAGATGCCTATACAGCCGGCATGGAAAGGTATAAGGCGCAGTTAAACACCTTCAGGAAAACCCGCCCAAATCTGCAGGTATATCAGACGTATATGGAAGATTTAAACATAGCCGATAGGTGCATGTCATGTCATGTAGGCATAAATAGGGCAGAAAGTGTATCAACAGAACAACCCTACACAAGCCATCCTGACCAAAAATTGTATTTGGGCAATCATCCGCCGGAAAGGTTTGGATGCGTGCTTTGTCATGAGGGGCAGGCAAGCGCTACGACGGGGGTGAAGAAGGCACACGGCGAGGTTGAATACTGGCTTACACCAATCAATCGGGGCAAGGCGGCGCAAGCGTCATGCATAAGGTGTCATAACGAAGGTAAAGAGGTCAAAGGCGGAGAAGTACTCTGGCAGGGTAGAAGGCTGTTCGGGGATCTCGGTTGTTACGGATGCCATGAGACGGCAGGCTTTGGTGAGGATAAGAATAGGATGATAGGTCCGAGTTTAAAGAATATAAAGAACAAGGTGCGGGCTGAGTGGATTACGGCATGGATAAAAGACCCAAAGGGTTTTAGACCCACAACGTTGATGCCTGATTTCAGGCTTTCAGAAGAGGAATCTCAGGCAATACCAGCTTATCTGTGGCAGCATGCAGACGAAAGAAACGCATATGAAGAGATGCCTGTATTTGATGAGGAACAGTTAGCTCAGGGAAATTTCATTTTTGAACAGGTGGGGTGCATGGCATGTCACGCCTATGAGAAGGACGCAATAAGAGGGTTTGCACCCAATTTGTCCCGGATTAGTGAAAAGATAAACTATGGGTATCTGGTTGATTGGATTATGAACCCAAAAGGGAAGGAACCCATCACGCGCATGCCAAACTTCAGGCTGAGTCAGGAAAAAGCTAGTCTTGTTGCTGGATATCTGATAAATAAAACAGGCAAGGGTATTCCGAAAGAAGGATTAGCAGATGCGGGATGGTTAGAGGATAAGGAACGGGCGCGTGTTGGGGAGGCGCTGATCAAGAGGTACGGTTGTTTTGGTTGTCACGAGATAAAAGGCATGGAAGGACTCGGCAAGATAGGGACCGAGTTGTCGGCCATTGGTTCCAAGCACGTACATCTCCTTGATTTTGGATTATTAGAAAAGAAGTTATTAGGCGAGGCAGGGCTTAAGCATTTCACCGAGAACATTGGAAAGGCACGGCAGGCGTGGTTACTCGCAAAGTTGCATGACCCCAGACAGTTTGACGAAGGAAAGTACAAAAAACCGGAGGATCGCTTAAAGATGCCTGACTTCGTGCTAACCAAAGAAGAAATAGAGTCACTGGTTGTCTTATTAACCGGGCTGAGAGAAGAAAAACTACCCGAAGCATATATCGCCAGACTGACAGAAAAAGAACGAGCAATAGTCGAGGGGAGAAGGTTGATAGGGAAGTACAATTGTACAGGCTGTCACCAGCTTGATCTGGATAGATTGTACCTTGCTGAAAACATCGAAGCGGTAGGGATGATAAAGCTGGAAGAAGATGCCGGTGTGTATTTTCAGCTCTGGGAGGATAACGAGAAGTTAGGGCATAAAGCAGGCGAAACGGTATTCCTGGATGAGAAGCAAATAATTGAAAAGAAAAGGGCTACTGGGGGTGATATAGCGCCTTCAATAATAGCATATCATGTAGAGAGTGAGGGTTTAATACCGGAAGAAGCAAGGGTGTTCACACCACCGTTATTGTATGGGGAAGGTAAGAAGGTACAGAGTGAATGGGTGTTTGAGTTTTTGAAAGAACCCTTCGACCTGAGACCATGGCTGAATATAAAAATGCCGTCATTTAGCTTGCCAGATGAAGAGGCCACCAGCCTCGCCGAGTTTTTTGCCATGAAAGAAGGCGAAGAATATCCCTTTGAGTATATAGCCGAAACAAAGAAGGAATATATCGAGGCAAAAGAGGTGCAATCGCCAGGCTACCTCTCAGCGGCAAAGAGGCTCTTCGAGTCCAAGGACGTCAACTGCATATTATGCCATGTAAAAGGTGAAAAGATGCCGGAGGGCGATAAAACAGGCTGGGCGCCAGACCTCATGCTTGCCAAGAGGAGGCTAAAGCCTGATTGGATAAAGCGGTGGCTGCTCGACCCGCAATCCATCCAACCCGGCACAAAGATGCCAAAGTTCTTCAGAGAAGGCGAATTTCAGGCCTACATCCCGGGTACACCTGAGGAACAGACTGAAGTGATGAAGGATTATTTGATGAATCTGTGGGAATAGTGGTGATCTTAACATTATAGGAAAAGGCTTTGCTAAAGATAATCTCTGACCTAGAAAATTGGTTCAATAAAAGTTCATCAATAACAAAATTTGAGAGAAGCACAAAAAGGTTAAATCGAGAGAGAAATACGGTTAACACTAAAAGGAAGTTGCCGATTATCTACGGCTGGATTACTTAACTATAAGTAGGCTTATAAATCAGTGCTCTATACAGCAATATTAAAGACCAGACCCCAGAATAGAATCCCTGAAATGATAACGTTTAAGCTCAGCGGCGTGCGTTAGCGCGTCCGCTGGAGTGGTTTGTGTACGCCCAGCATGGGCATTAACTAATGGGTGAAAGTCCCTGCGGGAAAATCACCGTAGATTCGAGGTTGAATATACGCGAACCGCTAGCAAAATTCAAGGGCGATTTCGTGAGAAATGGTCTGAAGGAAGAATG
>JAUSDH010000007.1 GCA_030650655.1 Candidatus Brocadiaceae bacterium | reverse complement strand
TAATGGTCTTCGTCCAGTACTTTATGGGCAGCTTGAATGTCCAGGTTATCTGTTGTGCTAATCGACCACGGAAGGGCAATTAGCAGGTCGAGGTATGTCCGGGAAACGGTATATTCAGCGGAGGCAGTGGGCATTTTGGAGAGCCGGCTTAATTCCCGTTCCGCCTCTTTTTTCGCCTCAGGAGGCAATTTAGCCTCTTCGATCTTCCTGGTCAGTTCTTTGACCTCTATCGTTCGTTCATCTCCCTCACCCAGTTCTTCCTGGATTGCCTTGAGCTGCTGTCTCAGATAATATTCCTTTTGCCCCTTTCCCATCTCGCTTTTTACCTGCGACTGTATCTTTGTGGCCATCTCCAATACTTCCATTTCGCTGGTAATCAAAGTGGTGACCTTCTGTAACCGGACTTTTACATCAATGGCTTCAAGCACCTGTTGCTTTTCCGCAATACTAACGTTCAGGTGGGATGCGATCATATCGGCCAAACGGCTGGGGCTGTCAATATTGACAATTGCTATTTTTAGTTCTTCCGGTAATGACGGCGCCATGGAGATCATACGAACAAACTGATCCGCAGCATTTCTGGAAAGCGCCTCTGTCTCCATATCGTTCTGAATGGTATCTTCGAGAACAGTCGCCTTTGCCTTAAAATAAGGGTCTGTTTGTGTATATTCATCAATCCTTATCCTTCGGATACCCTGCACCAGCATCTTTGCTGAATTATCCGGCATACGAAGCATCTGGAGCACTACAGCGGCTGTAGCATAGTTGTATAAATCAGATTGTTTTACAACCTTGGCTTCTTTATCTTTTTGAGCCACGAGCGCCAGGAACCGGTTTCCGGCCAGGACATGGTTCAAGAGTTTGAGGTCTCTTTCCGTAGAAACACTCAACGCCGCCACCATACTGGGGAAAACTACGGTATCCCGAACGGGAAGGACAGGCATTTCACTCGGTATTTTCATCTTATCTGCTTTGCCTGTCTCTTCTATATTAGCATCCAGGCTTGTCGATACTTTAGCTTCTGATGTTTTTTTGCTATCATTCTCTGTCATATAAACTCACACCGTTTCAAAAAAGTATTATCAAAACTCAACCCAAAAACCTGTGGGAAAAATTTTTAATTACTAAAAAAGGCAACCATCCCTTTCCCTCTGCATTTTTCCAGTGTTCTCTGTGGTTTGCTTTCTAAAGAGCTTATTACTGAATATTAATCTTTATCGAAAACGTCTTTGTTGGCTGCTGTTCTGTCTTGGGCAAAACAACCACGAGAAACCCATCCTTATAAGCAGCTTGAATATTGTCCTTATTGATAGGTTTGGGGATAAAGATACTCCTTTCAAAGTATCCATAACGAATTTCCACCTGATAAAAACAGGTCTTTTCGTAGGGTGAAGTGTCGTTTCTATATCCACTGATGGTGAGAATTTCGTCTGAAAAAGCGACTTGAATATCCTCAGATTTTGTCCCGGATATAGACATCTTCACCACGATTTCATCTGGAGTTTCATAGACGTCTGTGGGAGGCTGCCACGGATTTGACGAATCGGTAGGAATATTTTTATTAAAGACAAAAAACTCTGTAAATATCTTTTCTAGTTTACTCTGTTTCGCATCGGTTCTGTAAGTGATACTATCGTAATTTGTTGTCATCTGAGACGTCTATACCTCCGTTTGAACTCTGAGACGAAAATTACTATATCAATTTTTTTTTGTAAGTGCAAGGATTTATATAGTGCTTGAACGAAAAGTATAAGTTTTTACCTCCAATAAAAAACCCCGCCTGGAAAGCGGGGTTTTTTAAGGCTGAACGCTATTGCATTCAACAATTACTCGCCCGGCTGATGCTCCGGGTTCTATAACTGAAATTATTAATACATGTCTCCGTACCCACCACCTGGCGGCATAGGAGGCATCTTCTTCTTTTCCGGTATCTTGCCGACAATGGCGTCCGTTGTCAGGAGTAAGGTAGATATACTGGCAGCATTTTGTAATGCCGTTCTGACCACCTTCGTTGGATCAATAATGCCTTCGGCAACCATATCGCAATATCTATCAGCGCTGGCATCGTAGCCTTCGTTTCCTTTGGCAGTTTCTACTTTTTGGACAACGATGGCAGCACTTACACCTGCATTTGTAGCAATCTGCCTTAAAGGCGCCCTTAATGCCCTTCGCACGATATCGACACCCACTGCCTCATCACCGGTTAGTTTTAATGAATCCAGGGCAGGGAGAGCCCGTAAAAGCGACACGCCACCACCTGGAAGAATTCCCTCTTCAACCGCAGCACGGGTAGCATGAAGAGCGTCTTCCACACGCGCCTTCTTCTCCTTCATCTCGCTTTCTGTAGCAGCGCCTACATTAACCTGTGCCACCCCACCGGCCATTTTCGCCAGCCTTTCCTGAAGCTTCTCACGGTCATAGTCTGAGGTCGTTATCGAAATTTCCTTTTTGATCTGCTCAATACGTCCTTTAATCTTTTTACTTTCACCCGCTCCTTCAATGATGATCGTATTTTCCTTATCAATCTCGATCTTCTTTGCACGGCCCAAGTCCTTGAGCTGGATGGACTCCATATTGATACCAAGGTCTTCAAAGACCGCCTGGCCGCCTGTAAGGACAGCAATGTCATCCAGCATGGCCTTACGCTTATCGCCAAACCCTGGGGCCTTCACAGCTGCACATTTTAAACCCCCGCGAAGTTTATTCACAACCAGCAGGGTCAGCGCCTCTCCGTCTATTTCTTCGGCAATAATCAACAGAGGTTTCCCTGTCTGAGAAACCTTTTCTAGTATCGGAATCAGCACCTTGGCTGTCGTAATTTTTTTCTCATGAATCAAAATATAGGCGTCTTCTAACACGCATTGCATCGAATTTGGGTTCGTGATAAAATATGGTGATAAATAGCCTTTATCGAACTGGAGACCTTCAATCCATTTTGCATCGGTTTGCAGGCTTTTGCCCTCTTCTACGGTTATGACTCCGTCCTTTCCGACCTTTTCCATGGCGTCGGCAATGATCTTCCCGATTTCAGTATCATAATTCGAGGCAACTGTAGCAACCTGTTCAATTTCCTTTCGCCCTTTAACAGGGATAGACATTTCCTTTAACTTTTTTACCACCGCTTCAACTGCCTTATCAATACCACGTTTGAGCGCCATCGCATTAGCGCCGGCCGTTACGTTCTTCAATCCTTCAACAAATATTGCCTCTGCAAGTACCGTAGCAGTAGTAGTGCCGTCACCCGCAACGTCACTGGTTTTCGATGCAACGGCCTTTACCATTTGTGCACCAATATTTTGCATATGGTCTTCAAGCTCGATTTCCTTCGCAACGGTCACCCCATCTTTCGTAATAGTCGGTGAGCCAAAGCTCTTTTGAATAATGACATTGCGCCCGCGCGGCCCTAACGTTATCTTTACTGCGTCTGCAAGTTGTTTTACCCCAAGCTTAATGGTTTCCAGCGCATCATGGTCAAATATAATTTTTTTTGCCGACATAACTAAGTATCCTCCAATATTTTTCTATCCACTAATAAAATCTCAGTAGAGATTTTAGCAAACTGAGTGCCGACAAATCAACAATTATAATACGCCTTGGATCATTATTTTCACTGAGCTAAGTCTTTATCTAGCAAGTAAATAAAATATAACTACATAATAGATGGAAAATATTGAAAAATCTTCAAAAGTTGTATATGTCATTATGACAGGGGCCCTATTTAAATTCTCTTTAACAATGTGTCAATATGACAGGCATAGCTAAATTACGTTAAAGAACCTCCAGGTTGCCACAAAGTTACTACGAAAATCAGTAGGGGCAGGTTTGAAACCTGCCCCTACGTACCGTCTTGGTATCTGCTGGTTCAATCGTCCTCGATTGAACCGAAATGTTTCGGTTCAGGCTACAAGCCCTGAACCAGCACAGAGAATTTCAATCTGCCCACGAAAGACACGAAAATGGCTAAATTCCATTCGTTTCTTTTCGCGTGTTTTGTGGGTAATAGGTGGCGGCCGAAGGACTAATTAAATTTCATTGAAAGCCTTGAAAATACTGATAAAATTCATATCATGCAATATGAATTCAAAAACAAAAAGATAACGGTGATGGGATTGGGGCTGTTCGGCGGCGGTGTCGGTGTAGCCCAATTTCTTGCAAGACAAGGCGCTCGCGTTACCGTAACCGACCTGAGAAACGCAGCGGAACTCTCTTCTTCCATAAAACAGCTTGAAGGGCTTCCTATTTCATACAAACTTGGAGGGCATTCCGAAGAAGATTTTACAAACACAGACATGGTTGTCGTTAATCCTGCCGTACCAAAAAACTCAAAATTTATACAAATAGCGCGAAATAACCATATACAGATTGACACTGAAATGAATATCTTCTTCAAATTGTGTCCTGCCCCAATTATCGGCATAACCGGCAGCAATGGTAAATCAACCACCACCACCCTTACGGGCAAGATATTAGAGGAAACACAGCGAAGGACGTGGATAGGAGGGAATATTGGGAAATCACTCCTCGGATACCTTGAGGAAATGAAACCTGCAGACATTGTGGTACTTGAACTCTCCAGTTTTCAATTGGAAGAACTCAACAAGACGGGAAAAAGTCCTCACATCAGTATCGTAACCAACATTTCGCCCAACCACCTCGACAGACATGCCGACATGGATGAATATATTCAGGCGAAAAAAGCTATTATCTTACACCAAAACTTTACAGATTATGTAGTCCTCAACTATGATGACCAGGAATTACGAAAGTGGGAAAAGGACTGCAAGGGACGTGTTTTGTGGTACAGCGCAAACCATACACTCGCAAATGGCGCCTTTGTAAAAAGTAACGACATTGTCATATCTATGAACGGCCAAAATACCGTAATACCATGCGTATCCAGGGTAAAAATACCCGGCATGCATAATCTTCAAAACATCCTTGCAGCCTCCTGCGCCGCTTATCTGGCTGGCGCCAGGAAGCAGCATATTGAAAAAGCGATAACGACCTTTACTGGGCTAGAACACCGCCTTGAATTTGTTCGGGAGGTAAATGGCGTAAAGTATTACAACGATTCCAAGGCAACAACGCCGAAGTCGTCTATAGCTGCCATCACGGCCTTTCATGCCCAAGTTATACTCATAGCCGGAGGGTATGACAAGGGGAGCAGTTTTGAGGAATTTACCGGAGTATGCGCTCAACACACCAAGGCCGTAGTCCTTATCGGAAAGACGGCGGAAAAAATAAAAGAACTCATCCTGAAGAAAAAGGGTTCTGGGGAAACCCCTTCGATATTCATGCTAATAACCTTCGAGGAGGCATTCCGGCAAGCGAATGCCCTAGCAAAGGCAGGAGACGTTGTACTCCTTTCTCCCGCATGTGCCAGCTACGACATGTTCCTGAATTACGAGGAACGCGGCAGAAAATTTAAGGATATGGTGCAGGCTTTGTGAACCATTTAAATTAGTGAAAAGTAATCGCTCATTTGAATTTACGCATAGGCACAATTAAATACTTTATACGCAATTTATCTTTACAAATGAGTTAAGTTTTCACTGCACGATATACGATGAGCGATAAACGATGCAAGATTCAAGATTCAGGATGCACGATATTATGTGTATCCTGCACGTGTATCGAGTATCTTGCATCTCGCTTTTCATCGGTCAGAGGCTACACCTCGCTGGAACCTGAAACCATGCATTCCTTTATACCGCTGTGTATTACTCAGCAGTGTTTTACGGATAATCAGGATCTCCGGTAATAACAAGAATGCGCCATTCAACGTGTTCCTCCAATTTCATTTGTCATTTTCAAAGATTCGACCCCACACACGCCACACCGCAAAGAGCTCAAAAACGGAAGCTTAGCTTCGCCGTTGCCGACGCGCGCAATGCTGCGGTTAACCAGCGCGGGCCACAGACCTGTTCCAAAATCAAACCGGGGCTATTCCCGCGTCTGGGTTGAACCGTTTGTGTACGCCCAGCATGGGCATTAACTAATGGGTGAAAGTCCCTGCGGGAAAATCACCGTAGATTCGAGGTTGAATATACGCGAACCGCTAGCAAAATTCAAGGGCGATTTCGTGAGAAATGGTCTGAAGGAAGAATG
>JAUSDH010000293.1 GCA_030650655.1 Candidatus Brocadiaceae bacterium | reverse complement strand
GTTTCGTCTGGATCGGCTCCGGGAGTTGATTGAACATCTGGCGGATTTCGCCTTCCATACCGGCGATGGCCCCGGTCAACTGCGCGCCAGCAGCCGTGAGCTGGTCGTTTTCAGCGAGCAGTTCGCTGCGTTTCTTGTTGGCCTCGGCAACGCTGGACTCGGCCTGCTTGGTTTTTTCCTCGAGGGTAGCGATCTCCTTTTTGACCACTTCCAGCCGGCCGAGCAGTATCTCTTTGCCCTGTTGCCAGTCTTTGCGTTCCTTGGAAATAATTTGCTGGGTTTCAAGCCACTTGTCCATTTTCATACGGGTCTCTTCGAGCGTCGGCGGGGCGGAGATTTTGTCCGCATCGCCGGCGCTCGTCCCGGCAGATATGGCTCCAGAGGACAACAGACAGATGGCAGAGGTCAGCAAAAGCGCCCCGATCGCTGACCGCTGACGTACGTTATCAGATTTACGGCTTCTGATTTTTGATTTATGATTTATTTTCATACTCACCTTATCCTTTTTTAGAAGTTCACTAGCGGAATGTCCTAACCCGAACGAGTCGGAAGAGACAAAATCCGAAGCACAAAATCCGAAACAAGTTCAAATGAACAAAATTCAAAATACAAAGTGTTTTGGGCATTCGAATATTCGAATTTATTCCTGAATTTTTGTTAAAAATGTTAAAATTATTTTTGAAAGATATTACCATGTCCCGCTTATGTAAAACGAGAAATCGATGCCCTTTGTATAGGAGGTTCTAACCGCTTCGTCACCAAGATAATCGGGGGGGCGGTAGACCTCCTCAATTTCCGGATTGAGCAGGTTCCTGGCCTTAAACGTCAGATCAAAGTGCTTTCCGAGTTTTTTGGATACACTCAGATTGAGTGTGCCATACTCAGTTGCATAGACGTCCGGCACGTAATTGCCATTTCTATTCCCTGCGCCAACCACCAAGGTATCGCCTTTCACCGTATAAAAAAGCCCGATTTGTGTGTCAAAGGGCTCATAATCGTACATCATATAAATATTGTAGAGGTATTTGGGCGCATTTGTCATATCGCGGGTAGTCGTCTCAACCCCGGCATTGGCAAGGTTTTTCCTTTCACTCTCAGGGATCGTCACCTCTGAGTCAATAAACGTTGCATTGCCCCCTGTCGAAAAGCCCTTCATCGCATCCCAGAAATACCCCAGTTGATGCCGCGTTTCGAATTCAAAACCAGTCAACTTGCCTTCCGGAAAATTCAGCGGCGTCGTAAAAGAAAATGCGTTAACCAGATCCTGCACATATTCAATAGGATCCTGGATGTCTTTATGGAACCAGGAGACTGATATCAATCCGCCGTTATAGGGTGTATAATCAATGCGCAGGTCGTAATTTTTCAAGGCGCTCATCTGCAGTTCAGAATTCCCGATAAAGATATCGTCGCCGAGAAATTCCTGCTGCTGAATGGGTGTAAGTTCTTTAAAAGTCGGGCGGGCCACGGTTTCATTGTAGGCACCACGCAGTGTAATCTTCTTGATCGGTGTCAATACAAACCCGAGCGAAGGCAGCACATCAGCCTGTTCCAACGAAACATCAGCGTCGCCGGGAAGCAGATCGGTGTACAAACGGTTCCCCTCCTCGTCGGTCGTAACCCATTTCGCATCCTTTTCAGGGTCATTGATGATGCTGAGTGTGGTGGTTTCATAACGGGCGCCCCCGATCAATTTCACGAAAGACCATAGGGGTAAGTCCGCCATGTAATACCAGGCTGAAATATCCTGTTTGCCCTCATAATCCACGTCCACAAAAGGTGGTCCATCTTTTATCGTAGGACCGCCCAGATCCAGAAATTCCTCGCTATAGGAATAATCCTCCCAGGAGCCTTCATACGTAGGAGCGGCGCCCTCTCCGGTCTGTCTGAAGTTACCAAAAGAATCCTGATCAAACGTGCGGTCTACCTGATCATTAAATACGCCGAGTTTCACATACCCTTTATCACCGCTCCATTGTTCAAAGGGAAACTTCCAGTTCACAAAATATTGCCCGCTTTTTTCTGAAATCTCTTCCCAGATTCGCGAAACATTCCCCAGGAGAAAATTTGCGGCCGGTGTGTATGGCCCATAGTATGCCGGGTCAGTGGAGGACGGAATACCATAGTCGGGATTTCCTTTGTCATAAGATTCCGCATACCAAACCGAACCAAACTGCCGCTCGTCAGGTTCATTTAAATCGGAAGAGCTGAGGGCAATGGTCCAGTCGATTTCGGGAGGGAGAGTCGTGAAGAAACCTTCGAATCCAATTTCAGAAATGGACAGTGTGTGCTCTCCGTTGAATTGCAGCGTATCTGTTGTCCGCTCGGTATACTTCAGCGTTTCGGACCTAAGGTAGGGCGCCGCATTCAGATTGTCGTGTGCATTGCCCAGTCCCTTCGGATCATTGGGGTCATAGCCGGGAAAATAATATGCCTTGCCCCGGGTATCTTCGGCAAGAATCGCCTTATCCTCAGTAAGCCGGGTATGCATATAGAGTACATCCAGCGAGTGGTCTTCGATTTCCGCACCCACCGCGGCCAGCACGCCCCATTGCACCTCTTCTCTCCCCTCAGTGACATCAAAAAGCGACGTTTTGAAATCTTCTCCTACAGCCGGTACCGGCGGTATCGGCGGTTGGTCTGGATTTCCGTATTGTGGGGTCAGCCCATGTTTGGAATCCTTAGTATCAATCCATAATGAATCATTAACTCCGTTGTCATAATAGGAGCTGTCCCGTTTGTAATATGGGCTAAGAAGGCCACCGACCTTGATTCCGTTATTGAATTCATGTTTCCCGCCGCCGGTCATCGACATATTATAATCAATCGGCGCATCATCACGGGAAACTCCCAGGGGATCGGTAAAATAGCCATCAGACGGGATATCCCGAAGTCCGTCATCTATTCCCAAAAAATTCACTCCACCCCCCTTATATGTGAGGAAACGGTCATTACCCGTCACCTGCGTGTTATATTCAGTTCCGCTCTTAAATTGGAATACATTCTTATCCGGAATGCCTTTGAGTTTCACATTCACGGCTCCGCCGGAGGCATCGCCCTGCTGATCCGGCGTAAAGGTTTTGCTGACCTGAACGCTGTCGATGACCTCTGTAGGAAACTGGTCGAGCTGCACGGCACGCTTATCCGGATCTGCTGACGGCAGGCGTACGCCGTTCATCTGGGAATTGACGTACCGATCCGGTAGCCCGCGAACTACTGCGTATTTGCCGTCCTGCACCGTAGCGCCTGCTACCAGATTCAACGCGCTGGCCGCATCAGTGGCCCCCGCTTTTCTTAACCATTCAGAACTGACCGAGTCCAAAAGCGCCGGGCTTTCGACACGAAGCATCAGCAGGCCGGCTTCCGTCCCTCCGATCTGCAGATCCTGGACAACAAACTCCTCCATCTCCGTGAACTCGCCGGACAGCGAAGCCTCCACGTCCGTCATCTTTCCCGGTGAAACCACCACATTGGCTTGCACCTGCCTGGTGTAACCATCTTTCGAAAAAACAAGCGTGTAGCTTCCCGGTGGCACCTGACCGAAAACAAAGTTGCCCTCATCCGTGGCGATTATTTTATCGCCCGTTTCAGCAATAGAGATCTGCGCGGCGGCCAGAGGCACGTCAAAATCCTTGTCATACACGATGCCGCGAATAGAACCCGCTTGCTGCGCCAAAGCCATCTTTGTAGAGAAAAGCATCATAACGAGAAATATACAGCTATACCTCTTAACGGCTATAGCCATATGCCCTAACATAGATTATCAAAAGCTCAAATATAATCATGTATTTTATTAATAAAAACACAGTACCTGGTCAAAAAATATTTTAATTTCCGCCTTAATCACATCCCCTGTTTCATCATTCAAGGTATTCCGCCTTGTCCCCCGCTGGCCTGCCTGTGCGTCGCACGCAGACAGGCGGGGGTGAGGGGGCGGACTGGGACATCTCCATCGCGTCTACCACCCTTTCTATCCTTTCCTTACCACCGTTTATATTCTTCAATACTTCCTCATCTGGCTGGTGTCCAGGGCGTAATTGTTTGTTGTGTCGGCCTTCATTTTCCACTCATGGTTTTCCACCCCCTGCGCTCCCGCCAGCGGGGGACAGTCGCCTCCCGCACCCCAATGGCTTTTATACTGTTGTGGGTTGCAATACAAGCATGGACAAACGGAGTTTGTCCATGCCACCCCAAGAACCCGCATAAACAAAATGAAAATTCCTATACAATGAACCTAAAGGAGCAATGCATGTCCCCTTTTGCTAAACCTGTCCGCTTTGTGGTTGAATGGGTCAGAGATCAGCATTTTTCTGGTATCTATAGTGAACGTATTAAATAAGTTGACATAAAACGTCATTGCGAGCGACAGCGAAGCAATCCCTGTCTTGAGATTGCGGAGCCTGTTCCGAACGAAGTGAGGAATCTTACCAATAGTTTGCTTCGGCTTTGCCTCGCAACCGTTCCTCCTCGCAATGACAACTCTTTTTTAACGGTTACTATAAAAAGAAGCCTCAACCCCTGTGTTTCACCAGCCATTCTCTGGTAATTTGTTGCGCTTTTTCTATCTGAGAAGGGGTCATCTTTTTCTCAATAATGCCGCGATGCTCCCTCGCAATCTTATGCCCTTGCAATGCTCCAAGGCTGTACCACATATAGGCAGAGACATAATCTTGAAGAACCCCGCGTCCGTATTCATACAGCATACCCAGTTTGACCTGTGCAGAGGGTACCCCCTGTTCGGCAGCAAACCAGTACCAATTGGCAGCTTCCTTATGGTCTTGATGAACACCACGGCCTTTAAAGTACATCAAACCCAGATTGATCTGCGCAATACTTTCCCCCTGTACGGCAGCAAGTTTGAACCACTTGAAAGCTTCCTTATAGTCCCGCGGAACGCCTTGTCCTTTGAGGTACATCAAACCCAAATTGGTCTGCGCAACGGCAAGTTCCTGATCAGCAGCAAGCCGTAACCACGTAGCTGCTTCCTTGTAATTATGAGGAACACCTTGTCCTTTGTAATGCATCCAGCCCAGAAGGAACTGGGCTTCGGGAACTCCCTGCCCGGCAGAAAGCTGTAACCACTTCCTTGCCAGGGTGTAGTCCTGAATTACCCCTTGTCCTTCGTAGTACATCAACCCCAGATTGTTCTGGGCCAAGGCGTATGCCTGTTCGGCAGCAAGACGGTACCACCTGACTGCTTCTTTTTGGTCATGAGGAATCCCTAATCCATTGGAATATATCGTACCTACAAGGAATTGGGCTTTGGCATCCCCTTGTTCGGCAAGCGGTTTCCATTCTCGAAAGGCTGCCGCATAGTCTCCGTTATTGAACGCACCCCAACCCTTCTGCAAGTCAGCACACCAACCTTCTGTTGAAGCCAACAGAAGAACTGCAAGTGTGTAAAGAATGGGCAGAGGATTTTTCATATTTACCACGGGTCTCCCAATCCCTCGTTAATCTGGCGAATGCTGGTCCATAGTTCAGCGTCAGGTTCTACCCCAAGCAAGGCCATCGAGCAGCAGGTGGCGGACAAATCTTCGGCACGTGGTCTGGAATTGGGGTTTTCGACGCCTTCTTCAACGGCCCGTTTATAAACCGTCAGTGCGTCCGTCGTGTTGCCCATCGACTGATACGCCTCCGCAAGGGGGCGAAGCGCGCCCGCCCGGTAGATGTTCACAATCTTATCCCTTTGTGAATCAAAGAGAGCGAGCAGTGCATCCGCGTCGGTTCGCGCCTTTTGTCTGTCGCCGGCCCGGAAGCGCAGCTTGACCAATTCCGATATCATAGGAATGCGGTGTTCCGGACGCCATTGGGCGCTGTCCATAAAGAGATGTGCTTCGTTAACCAGCTCAAGCGCCTTGGCCTGGTCAGCATGATCCAGGGCAAATCCGGCTAGTTCTGTTAGCAGTTCAACTCGCTTAAAAATCGGCAATTTGCCCCAGGAAGTTTTAATTTTCTCTTCCGCTAGCGAACGCCGCCATGCATCGTCATAAAAACGGTTAAAGAGATTGGTGCACGCCTTCAGCGCATTTTCCACGATGTCAAAATTACCCGGCGCAATTAATGCGTCCAGCGCATTCATTTGCTCGTCAAAATAATCTTCACCGGCAATCATTGCCTTTACCCCGGCTACTTTGCCCGATTCAGAATCTACTACACCCGTTTCAAACTGATCGGCCTGTCGGGTCTGTCCTACCCAGGTGTACGTATTGGCAATTTTTACTCTGATTTGGTCTCTGCGCCAGCCTTCGGCAGACTCGGAAATCTGAACGGCAAGATCTAAGTATTGCTGCACTTCGCCGGCGTAGCCGTGCCTGGCACAATAAAAAGCGAGGTCGCCATAACCTGCGCCACGCCGCCAGTTGTCGATTTTTTCAATAAGACTAAGCGCCCGCAGCGGTTGATCAAGTTCAAGAGATGCCGCAACGACCTTCTCCTGCGACAGCGACCGGTCTTTGATGTGCGGTTTAACCGGAATCGCCGCGGCCGTTTCAAAAGCGATGTCGAGCAATTCGTTCTGATAAGCCGCGAGCGGCTTATCCGTTAGGGACACAACCATGCCGGACTTGTTTTGTGCAACATCATCTGTTCTGTCCTGCTTGCCGCAACCGGCAGTGAACAAAAACAGCGTGGAACCAGCCAACAAAAGGAAAAATCTTAATTTTACTATCATCTTATACTCACATAGTTTTGATTTAAAAATTGGTAACAATTTAGGTTTTTGAAATATTTCAATAAACCAGGCTTTATCGGTCTGTGCGGGAGCACCGTGTTTACACATATCAAACACACCCCTAAATCCCCTCTTTTTAGAGGGGCCGGGGGTGTGTTTCTGCTAATACTTCCCCCCTGCTGTAACATAAGGAATACAGAGACATTTCTTTCAAAAAAACTAAATTGTTACAAAAATTGACAGTATAGCAGCGGCGTAGCGCCGCTGCTATACTGTCAGAAAACAATTATTTCCTCACTATAACCTTCAGCTTTGTGCTCAATCCATTTGCCTCAAATGTTACCTTTGCGTTACCTTTTTTCTTTGCAGTAACGGTAAATACCGCTTCACCATTTTCGTCCGTTACCTCACTCTCCGAAGAGACATTTATGAGTTTTTTACTCTTCTTGTTTAACTCTACCGTAATCGCTTCACCTTCAACTGTGCATCCATCCTCGCCTGTTACCGTCACAGTCACTTCACCGCTCTTCTTCTCCTTAAGCGTTAACTTGGATAGAGATACCGAGATTGATTCAGCCTCGCATACCTTTGGGGTAGGCGATACTGTTGGTGTAGGTATCGGTGGCAACGTTGTCGTTGGGGTTGGTGTAGGTATCGGTGGCAGCGTTGGTGGTGGCGTTGGGGTTGGTGTAGGACTTGCCACTGGAGCGGCAACAATCATGCCGTAGGCATCAGCCGCCGTCCAACCTTCCAGCCAGTTTTCATCAGCGCTAAAAGCGCCTCGATACTGAGCCGGCGTGAAGAACCCGTCGGAAATAGCCGCATCGACACTGGTAAGTGCCTCATTGGCAGGACGTGGGTCTATTTTTTCAACAGGAAGGACACCCTTACCTTCTGTAGAAGTAAACAGCGAGCCGCGGGTAATGCTCACAATCGGAGCGTCTGCCGAAGCAGAGCCGGAAATGACCACATTGTTCTTTTCAGAATTACTGCCGCCACCAACAGTTACGCCATACGTATCCGAATCGGTGTAGGCGTCAGCGTGAAGGTTGCTGAAGAACACACTGTCCGTGATTTCTGCGAGTTTGCCGGAAGTCTGAACCGTGTAGAGCGTATCAGCGTAGTTGAAGTTACCAACCGAGCACCCGATGCAAGCATTAACCGTCGAAGTAACCGTGTAATCCGTCGTCCACGTATCCGCAAACGACAACGTGCCGTTGTAGCCGTAACCACTGGCGCCGTCACCGTCGTCGCCGTCAGGTCTGACAAGTTTTTCACCCAGATCCATAAAGATGCAGTTGCGATACTGGACACGGGCGTTGTCACGCCATACTGTTCCACCATCCCCGTCAATAGGATTACCAATGATGGTGGCGTTATAGATCGCGGACGTGGTCACCGGCTGAGCGTCGGAATCTTCCGCGCCGTCGGTTTCGAAACAGTTGTCACCCACACCGGAACCCTGTTTGGCATCGACACTGTAGCCCTGAACGATAAAAATGAACTGGGCTTTGCCGCGCCAGCCTTCATCAACGTCAAAGCTGTCGTCACCGACGTTCCAGATGCTGATATATTTCAGGTTGACCGTACCGCCCCAGATTTCAATACCATCATCCACATTGTTCATGATCTCAACGTGGTCGATGTCGGTTTCGCGACCGATACCGCCCAGCGACAGACCGTTAAGCTCGTTGGCGAGGCCGATCACCTTACCGCCGTAACGCAGCGACAGATAGCTGATTGAACCGCTGTCGTCATTGTCATCGTTACCTCCGTACAACGCGTAATCAGCATCCGTCAAACCTTCCATCTGCTTCTCATTTAAACCCGAAGGGTCCTTCGTGTTGTCACTCACCTGAAGGCCCCCGTAATGAGAAGCGGAAATCAATCCTTTACCCATGATCGTCAGATTGCCCCATTCATTGGCGCCCACGTGCCACGTCCCGGTTTTGGGGTCGCCGCCGCTGGGGTGGCCAGCGTTGGGTGTCCAGGTCGCCACATCATCGGTGGAAGTCATAACGACAGGGTTGTCTTTGGTGCCGTTCACGAAGATTTTAGCGCCGCGTGCCACAGCCAAACTACCACCGGCATCGGTAGTACTCGCGACAACCGTACCTGCCTCGATGGTCAAAGTCGCGCCTGACAGAACGTATATCTGCTTCTCCAGCCTGTACACGTTGTCCGCAGTCCACGTCGTGGAAGCAGTAATATTTTTCTCTACCTTCACCGTGGCCGCACTGGCAGTGCCGGCCATGAAAAGGGCCACTAAGACCCCTAATACTGTCTTTCTCATATTTTTCAAGATATATTCTCCTTTACTCTTTCCTTGAAACCTTAACGGACCTTTCTTTCAGTCCGCCCCCATTTCATTTAAATCTGGTCTCCTTGAGCCCCCGCACCTCCTTTCCTTTCATTTGTTTTTAGTTCTTGTGTTCACAATCCGAAAGGTGATCTTGAATGGAATAAACTCATTAGCGGAAATCCTGAAAATTACGCAGGGGTGGCGGAATTTTCAGGACATTGTTTTTTACCAGATGGTGAAACTCTAATTATTCAACAGCCTTGTCTGCTTCTTTTCGAGTTGGGACGAAAGTATATTGAGCCCCTCTACTACTACACTGTGGCGTCTTTCCATCGTAATAACTACACGACGCATGAATTCCGGAATCTTTTCGATTTCGGTTTCAAAGGTTTTCATATTAACTATTTTTGTTTCAGCGTTCCTATTTTGTAATAAAACTGCCAAACGACTGTAAATCTCGGTAATGCTCATAAGGTCACTGGCCATTGTGCACAGCCTTGTTTGCACATTCCGGGGTAATTTACCAATAAAATCCATAACGGTATCCCTTGCAATCATTTCCACGATCACGTCACCGTCTGCTATTACCGATGCGGCCCTTTTCCTCTTCCCAAGGAAGGCAATTTCTCCAAATATATCCCCTTCAGTTAATAAACCAATTAACACTTGCTTACCATCAACGTTTTTTAGCACCCGGGCCTTGCCTTCTTTCAAAATATAGGCATAATATGGCCATGTGCCCTCCTGTATGATAATCTCACCGTCTTTTACTTTCACGGTTCTGGAAACGATCCGTTCCATTATTCACCTCCTTTTATCTGCGATAAACTGAAAAATGAATTTATTATCAAGCATCGGCATATTGTTTATTTTGAAGTTTCATGATTGTTTGTATATAGTTCTTACCAATAATTGCTGCACTGTCGTAATCAAAACTTTTCAAACACAATTGACATTCAACATAGTTGTCTTTTTGCCTTAAATTGGGTAACATACCACTTGCCTCTGTTCGCGCTCCTGATTCAGGTGATTGTCTTATAGCCTGAAAACTACCGGTAAATATCTTAAATTCTTTATCATTGCCACAATTAGGACATAAGAAAAAGGTACTCATTCTCATATTTAGCCTCCTTTGTTTCGCTGAATTTATGAATTACTATATAGAGCTATAAAGCAGTACCCCATATAAATTATGAAAATACTATACTCATGTAATATTAAAGGGATATGAAGGAATTATTAATTTTGTGTTAAATTTAACAAGCAATTATGGGTGGTGAATGCTTCTATTCGCAAAACAACATACCTTTACATGTGGCTACCTTTAATTTTTCAGTTCTTTATTGATTTCTTCAATATCTAAAACCTTATCAATATCAAGAAGTATTCTCGCAGTATCTTTTACAGTTACCACTCCAAGTGAGACTTCGGTATTTACACCATCTTCAAAAAGTGGTACAGCTTCTATTTAAAAAAGATAAAAGGCATCGCAAATTACATCGGGATTATTTTCCGTCTACATGATGGGTATCCAGTCTCAGAGAGGTGTGTTTTGTCTTCCGAAGCCGTTGTGTTGTTTTGATATATTTTTTCCCAACGGCAGCAGCACTGTCACATGCAAATCTTTGAGAGCAGAACTTGCATTCGACATACGTATCAGTTTCCCTTAAATTTGGAAGGACGTCGCTTTCCTCTATGCGCATTCCAAGTTCGGGTGACTGTTTAATGTCTCGAAAGCTGCTCGTAAAGATTCGGAATTTTTTATCGTTGCCACAATTGGGGCAAACAAAAAATGTGTTTATTATCATCGGTTATTCAACTCCTTTCTTATTTTGTATTATTCATTTCTCACAATTCTTTGAAATTAACACTGCAACAAAGATAACCTTTGAATATTAAAATAGAATGAAGGAATGGTTAATTTTGGGTTAAATTTAAAAGTCAAATCTTTGGTGGAAATTCACTTCAGGGGTGGGAGGAGAAAAACGGAAGCAGTTGTTTCATGATTCTCCCTTTGGTCGAAATGAGATGCTATTTATGGATTCAATCTGCTTGACAAGGATCGTAATAAACTACCTTACAAGTTTACCAATATCACTTGTATTAATCCTATGATGAATCCCAGGACACCACCTATGATTTCTACAAATCTGAACTCTTTTTTCATAATGGAGTAGAGTATTTCTTCCAGCTTGTCAGAGGAGAAATTGGCGACTTTGCTGGCAACGATACCTTCTATATCCACTACATCCAGTGATTTTTCTATACCTTGTTTATACGCATTTAAGACAAGGGGAAGAAGCGTCTCGATTTCTTTCATGGTAACATCTTTGAATTGACGGATAATGTAATTATAGATGAACATTACAATTTGTGGATAAGCTTCTTTTAATTTTGTATTTAAAAAGGTATTAATATGTGTATCTATTAAGGTTTTTACTTCTCTGTCAATGTTTGATTGGCTGATTATTTCTTTTATATCATGCGAAGAAAACAGTTCGTGAGCTACAATCATTCCTAATTTTTCAGCGAAAATCTTTTGCCGTTTGGGGAATATACCTTGAATCTCAAAAATACCAACCTTGAATCTTTTCTTCGGATGAAACAGCATTTTAATGGCCACCCAGTTGGTAAACCAGCCTATTAATGCAGCAATAAGAGGAAGTTCAATAAAGGGAAGAAGATTTTTCAAGGTCATATTGAATACATGTATTCGTAACAGTTCAGCACCCCCACCCTAACCCTCCCCCATCGTTCGACTGAGCTCACGACGAAGTCAAGGGGGAGGAAACGCTTTCCCCTCCCCTGGTGGGAGGGGTTAGGGGAGGGGGCTGCACTATTACTAAAAAAAATACGGCACGCGTAAATAATTTTGGTTTAATTCCCTAATAATTTTCTGTATCTCGGCATTGGATGAGATAGAATCAAAGGTAACTTTAATGAATTCCATGACGTCTACTTCTGTAGGTTCATAAATAATTACAAGACTTCCTGCAAATGGGTTTGCTCGAATATCTTTTATTCCAGATGGTACAGAAATAAACGAGAGGTTTTTAATGTGTTCGGGTAAATTTCTGACACCTATAAGTTTTCTTATGAAAGGCACCTTTAATCTTATACGGCCATCAATGTGGTGGACGATATCATAGGTAATCATCTCGATACTCCGTCAGACTTAAATTTATTTTATGTAACAGTATATCTTTTACTTCCCTGCTTACAAGAATAGGCAAAAAATCTTTGATTCTTGCATGGTTTTTCAATCTGTCAAATACCGATTCATACAAAGAACTTACAACCTCTGCAGGCATCCTTGTTTCTCTTGCAAGGGTCTGAATGGAATTTCGATGAAGTTTTTCTTCTGCTTCGTTTTTGTATAAGAGGGTAGAATTCATGACGTTAATCCGATATAGGAAATTTTTCCATATCTATAAAATCGCTACATGACCAATACGCTGACAACA